>DAIERC010000116.1 GCA_027347125.1 Ignavibacteriales bacterium | reverse complement strand
TTTGTTTTCAGGTCGTACAAGTAAGCGTTTGACACCGCGAAATAGTCGGCGGATTTGCTGGAAACATATATAAACTTGCTGCCGTCCGGAGAAAATTGCGGAAAGAAATTTCCAATTCCTTCATCCGAAATTTTATCGCCTTCAACCAGGTTAGAAAGTACCGCCGCACTTCTTTTTCTGTAATCGCTTGTTAAAAAGTCGCGCCATTCTTCATAAACCTGCTCGCCGCTTTTGCCGAGCACATCTTTAAAAGCAGCGCCCATTGTAAATACTCCGAACTTACCAAGAGCATGACTTATTTTTTCCAGTTTATCTTCGCCGTATTTTTGAGATATGTATCTTGTTAAAGCGAAGCCTGAGTTGTAAACTGATTCGTTGCCCAAACTGGTTTTATCAAACACGCCCATCTGGTTCCATGTAAGCATAGTGCCGTTTAACGCGTAACATCTAAGCACCATGTCTCTGTGGGTATCCCAATTATCGTAATTGAATTCCTTCCGCTGATATTGCGCTGTTCCCTCTGCAAACCAGGAAGGCACGTTAACCGTGGCAAGCGGATAAGAAACTACTACATTCGGGAATCCGTAAAGGATATCAGGCCGTCTTTCATCTTCATAATTAAGCAACTGAAGAAATACCGCGGGTAGCGTTCGCGAGGCTTTCATAGCAGACTGAATCTGCACCATGTGGGTGGTTTCATGAGTTATAACATTACGCAGCCAGTTATGCGCCCCGCGCAAATCAAAATCCAGCGCGCTTGTCCAAATTTCTATTTTATTATCAAAATAGTATGTGGCACCGTTTGAATAATCATCTATGTCTTTTATAACATAGTGAATAACTCCCGGGTCATAATCATAAAGGGATGTTAATGGGCCGATTACTTCATCGGCTATTTTTGCAACTACCCTTGCCGTCCGCTCGGCTCCTTGGTGGAAATGCACCTGGCAGTGTTTACCTTTTATTGTATACCATTTCAATTCCGGATGAAATTCTGTAAACTGTGAGTAACCTTTTGCTTGTAATAACAGAAAGATCGCTAAAATTAGTATGATTTTTTTTGCCATAAAACGAGAATAAACTCCATGTTTTAGGAATGGTATTAATAACTGGTAAGAGTTTTATTTTGTTTCAACGTATTCGATGAAATAAAATTTATCTACACAATTTCTTATTTAACCACAGCTATTTTTATTATATTGGTTTCGGTCTTGCCGTTATTGCCCTGTGCTTCAACGCGTGCAAGATAAACACCGCTCTGAATATTGCTTACATCCCAGGCGGTTTCTTTTTCAAGCCCGCCCTGGGCTGCGTCGTTAAGTTCGGCAACAAAATCGCCGGCTATATCAAATATCTTTATATTAATTTTTGAATCCTGAGATACGTAATAATGAATAAAAGTTTTATTGCCGTAAACAGGGTTTGGGTAATTATATGTGCGCTTTGAAGGGAAAAACTCGTTGGAAACATTTTGCTGAGAAGCCGAGTTTACAAATGATGTATTTGAATTGTTACCTGACTCTTCCGCCCAATAAATTTTTCCTTCGTTCGCGCCGATGTTCCACTCGGCAAGATTATTTTTATCATTTAACCCGGCTAAAGACAATTTGGAATTGTTTACCAGCAGCACGGGAACCGACGCAAGCTTTGAACCCGCGGTTAACGGGAAGCCTTCCACCAACTTGCCGGTGCCGCCGTCTAACGCAAAAATTCTGCCGTCGTTTGTATATGCAATTACTTCCGATTTGGAATCGCCCGAAAAATCAGCGGCGAGCGGAGTACCGGTAAAACCTAAGGAAGAAGGATCATGATAAGGGAAGTTATCCGCTTCCGCTCCTTGCAAATTTACGGCGTCAATCTGGTTACCGTCTGTAAATAAAATGTAGTTGTTACCGTCCTGCTTCAGGTCAGCAACAGAAAATGATTTTACGGAATCCTGGCTGTTAACCGTAAACTCTCTTAATAATTTTCCGCCGGAAATAATTTGAAATTTATTGCCCGACAGCAAAACAATATTTAAATAATTTCCGCCGTTATCTTTTGTGGAAGCGAAATCTAAAACATTGCCGGTACCGGAATAGCTTGTAGGTTTATTATCATAAACTGCAAACTGGTTTCCTTTATTCAATCCTATAAACGAATAGTAATTACCGTCTGAAGAAATTTTTTGAACTGCAAAATTTAGATCAACCGGGCTGTATGAAAAGGATAAAACCGGTACCGGGTTGGAAATATTATTTAACATATAAGCTTTTACATTTCCTTTTGCCGTACCGATTAAAACAACCGGGGATTGACCGTCTTTCATATATAATACCGGAGCCGCAGAAATTTGATCGCCTACGTTTACAGAAGCTTCAATGCCGGTTAGGCTGTTTACATAAATATTTAACGTCGAATCGGCAGCGCCGATTATAAATGAATTACCTCCGTAATTAAGCGAGGCTGTTTTGAAATTTGAAAAATTTGAAATAGTTTTTACCTGATTTCCTTCTCCATCAACAATGTTCAAATTCCCATTTGAAACTATGCCAAATAAATTTCCCTGCGCCGCCGGAATAACATTTAAATTATCCGGCCCGGAAGATAGAGAAAGCTGTTTTGAAAAAATCGGTTTGATTAATGAATCGCCGTAAGTTATTTCAAAACTCATTCTGTTGCCGGAAGTTGAGAAACCGGAAAAAGTAATTAAACTGTTCGCGCCGAAATTTGATTTACTGTTCGGTCTGCTGTTGTCTGAAAAAATATTTTTGTACAAAGTTGCCGGGTTATTTTTATACCAGTAATCTTCGTACGAGCCTTCGCCTATAACCTGGTCGCCTAGAATTGTTGTAAACATTTCGCCTATTTGCGGCACGCCGCTTGCTTCCATAAGGTTAACGCCCCGACTGGTTTTATCGGCATTTATGCGGTCGTTCGCGATAGTAGAATCAATAATATTATCATCAATATGCCAGACGAGTATACCGCCTTTATAATCTGAAGTATCATCAATCAAGCCCGGCAGTGCCCAATCGAATTCATCAACATCGGTAATAACGCCTTTCAGGGAATCTATATCGATGCTGAAAAAACCTGTTTGATCTTTTGAAAACGTTTGCGTATAATTTTTTCCGTTTAGCGCGTAAGTTATTTTAGCTCCGTCGCTGTTGGCGTCTCTTTGCCTGTTTTCAACAAGAAAATATTCAGTAGAACTTATAGGAACCTTCAGAACAACGGTATCTGCAACAGACGCGGCTAACCTTGTTACCAAATTGATATTATAATTACCGGGCGCTAAAGTAACAGGTGTAATCCATCCCAAATAAATTTTTTCCCATGCAGAAGGTTCCGGAGGAAATGCTCCGTTATACGCAAAGATAGATTGGCCGTCTTCAAGGCCGAATCTGCCGATTGCGCTTTCTCCGGTTAGAGTGTTAAATAAATCAGGCAGACCTAAATAGCTTCCCACGCTCGCAGCCAAAAGGCCGTTAATTGTAATTTGATATAAAATTGTTCCGCCGTAACCGGCAACTTCGCGGTTTTCGGTTTCAGGCATTATCAAAGTATTTTTAATAAAATAAGAATCGTTCGAAACAGGATATCCTTTAAAGCCAGAGCCGTAAATGTTATCTAGTGATTTCTCACTTAAAAAAACCGAAGGCAGATCTTTGGAATCTCCAATGCTGCCGGGCAAGGAAACATCCCGCCCTACGCCCGCGTGGAAAATCGTAAAAAGATTGTAATCCTTAAAATCAAATCCTGGGAAAGCCGAATCCGCTTTTGTCCAAACTTCCTTGGAAAAATCAGCGAGTGAAGAGAAATCATTTGAGTTGTTCGGCGGCGTATAATTTCTCATTCTTTGATTTACGGTAATTATTTTGGGAAGTACGGTATAAAGTACATTAACTTTTCCGCCCGAAACTTTTTGGAAATAATTTTTCACAAATTCAAGATGTTCGCCAAAATAAATGCTGTCGTGCGGCAAAGGATCCGTTATCGTGTTCCCGTAGTTTTGACTATAAATAGATCCGAAGGTACCATCACCGAAGGTAGCTGCATCTTTATCCTGCTGGAACTCGACCATTACGGCAAGAATTTTTACGGTGTCCTGGCTTGCAACTTTTGCAGTCAAGAAAGAATTAACCGGTACCAACCTGTGATTAAATGTTTGTGCAGACACGCTGCCCAAGCTAATCATGATTAAAAGGATTACAAAACTTTTCTTGATCATAAAGGTTTAAATTCCTCTCGGTAAACCGCGTGTGTCACCGGGAATGCCTCCCCAGCCTATTGAAACGGTAAATCTTAATGTATCAGACAGAGGGCTGTTTTCACCGCCGGGGAAAACAGAAGTTGTTAAATAGCTGAAGTCAAAACCGTAGATATCATATCGAATTCCGGCGCCAAAGCTTAAGAACTTTCTATTGCCGTATGAAGGATCTTCATAAAAGTAACCGGCTCTTAACGCGAATAAGAAATCGCCCGGTGTTCCGTACCAATATTCCAAACCCATAGAAGATTGAATAGTTCTTAACTCTTCGCTAAAAGGTCTATCTGACCATGAGGAGAAAATTGCCTGGTAAAATTCTTTTGATGCGGTGCTGTCTTTGCTAACAAGAAGCTTGCTGAAATCTAAGGTATAAATCAAAGAATTATATTGATCGCTGAATATTTGATACGCAAAACCGAGCCTAAGGTTAGTTGGAATAGGATCAGCCTGGGCGCGATCTATGTAATAAATTTTGGGACCAAGGTTACTTAAGTTTGCACCTACACTAAATCTGCCGCCGATATCTGTATCAACTAAAGGCAGTACGAATTTTCCCGGTCTCCACATGCCGGCAACGTCAAAACTTACCGATGTGGCAGTACCTGAGCCTTGTTCCTGCGCCGTGGGCTGGTCTGAAAGACGGCTGTGAATAAGTCTGAAGTTAAAACCGATACCCCAGTCGTCTGATAGTTTTGTAGCATAACCAAGAGTTAAGGCCGCGTCAAAAGAATTAAACGTACCGATCGGTGTTGGAGAATCCGGACCGGTTCTTACAAACTGGCCGAAGTTCATATACGTAATACTGGCAGTAACGCTACCGCTAATATCAGGTATATATTGCCTATAAGTTAAATAATCGTAAAATAAATCCAGGTGAAATTGCGGAAGCCAG
>DAIERC010000110.1 GCA_027347125.1 Ignavibacteriales bacterium | reverse complement strand
GTCAGAATATCTTTGATCCCAAAAATTGTTCATTGCGGTAAAAAATTTATTTGTAATATAAGTTCAAAATAAATCTAATTATTTTATCCGGCAAATGAAATCTTTTGTTACTGTTGAATGTGGTTTCCAATTCTTATATTTAACAGTATAATTTTTGTTAGTGTAATTAACATAATTGAAATTAAAAGTGTTAAAGATATATGGATTTGAGTTTGAAAAATATTCAGAAATTTATTGTAGTAGGTGATAGAGTTTTAATTAGGCCGGAAGAAGAATCGGGAAAAACATCAACTGGATTGTATTTGCCGCCGGGAGTTTCGGAAAAAGAAAAGATACAAAGCGGTTATGTAATTAAGGCCGGCCCAGGCTACCCCACCGCACCGCAAGGAGATGAAGAACCCTGGAAGGAAAAGAGGGAACCTGTTAGGTATATTCCATTACAGGCTAAGGAAGGGGATCTGGCGATCTTCTTAAGGAAAGAAGCTTTTGAAATTGAATTTGAAAAAGAAAAGTTTCTTATAGTTCCTCAATCGGCTATATTTTTACTTATAAGAAACGATCTGTTCGATTGATTTGTATTATTTTCAATTAAGAGAACGCAATAAAAGAATAATCGCCAATGCGATAAATATTATGGATAATGTTATCCGGGTAAAAGTTTTTACTTTAGCATTTTGTTTGTCATATTGTTTTTTATCGGTTTGCTGGTGGCTTTTCCAATCACCTTTTTCAATTGACCATTTCTCGCCGTTTCTATCAAAATAGGTATTTATCTTTTTACTCATATTGAATTCGATTTTTAATTTTACTCAGTGCAACTATCAGAAAATTATTTAGCCAGTAATATTATCGAAATATTTTTATATTATTTAAATTTCAGGCAAAGGTAATGTAATTTGATTTTGGTAATGAGGTACGATAAACTTGCTAATAAGCAATTCTATTTTCTTTTTGTTATTTTAGTAACAATAAAATATGATTGAAATTAATTTTTAGTAAAGGAATATCAATGGCAGCAAATATTGAAATGATAAAAAAAGTTTATTCCGAGTATAAAAATAAATTAGGTCAAATAAGAAAAGTTTTTAATAGACCTATGACTTATACCGAAAAAATCCTTTATACTCATCTCTGGGAAACACCGTCAAAGGAACTTTCCAAAGGAAAAGATTATTCGGAGTTAGCTCCGGATAGAGTTGCAATGCAAGATGCAACTGCTCAAATGGCTTTGTTGCAATTTATGTCGGCCGGCAGAAAAACAACCGCGGTTCCTTCTACCGTTCATTGCGACCATTTAATCCAGGCTCAGGTTGGCGCTAAAGATGATTTACTAAGAGCTACCGAAGATAATAAAGAAGTGTACGACTTTCTCGAAAGCATTTCTAAAAAATACGGTATCGGTTTCTGGAAACCAGGTGCGGGAATTATTCACCAAGTTGTGCTAGAAAATTATGCTTTCCCGGGCGGCATGATGATCGGGACGGACTCGCATACACCCAATGCCGGCGGCCTTGGTATGATTGCTATTGGTGTTGGCGGTGCCGACGCTGTTGACGTAATGGCAGGTATGCCGTGGGAACTTAAATGGCCCAAAATTATCGGCGTAAAATTAACAGGACGGATGAACGGCTGGACTTCGGCAAAAGACGTAATTCTAAAATTAGCCGGCATATTAACGGTTAAAGGTGGAACCGGTGCCATTGTAGAATATTTCGGCGAAGGAGCCACTTCAATTTCATGCACAGGCAAAGGAACTATTTGTAACATGGGTGCTGAAATAGGTGCAACCACTTCGGTCTTTCCGTTTGATGAAAAAATGTCGTCGTATTTGAGAATTACAAACAGAGCCGATGTTGCAGCTCTTGCAGAAGGGTTAACCGATGAACTTGCCGCGGATAAAGAAGTATTCGAAAGTCCCGAAAAGTATTATGATCAAGTAATAGAAATTAATTTAAGCGAGCTTGAACCGCATCTTAACGGGCCGTTTACACCCGATAAAGCATGGCCTATTTCAAAAATGAAAGAAGCGGTTAAAGAAAATAACTATCCCGATAAAATTGAAGTTGCTTTAATAGGAAGCTGCACAAACTCAAGTTATGAAGATATTGACCGCGCTACAAGCATTGCTAAGCAGGCAATAGATAAAGGGCTGAAATCAAAATCTCAGTTTACTATTACACCGGGTTCCGAGCAGGTAAGAGCAACAATCGAAAGGGACGGCCAGCTTGCTACTCTTACTGATTTCGGCGGAGTTATTTTAGCCAATGCCTGCGGCCCTTGCATAGGTATGTGGAAAAGAATGGATGTTAAGACCGGCGTGAAGAACACAATCGTTACGTCGTTTAACAGAAACTTTGCAAAAAGAAACGACGGCAATCCGGATACACTGGCGTTTGTGGCTAGCCCTGAACTTACGACGGCATTGGCAATAGCCGGAAGTTTATCCTTCAACCCGCTAACAGATGAGCTTGTTAACGATAAAGGTGAGAAGGTAAAACTAGATCCGCCGAGCGGTGAGGAACTTCCCCCAAAAGGTTTTGACCGCGGCGAGGAAGGTTTTGTACCGCCTGCAAAAGATGGTTCAAAGATTGATGTTATTGTTGATCCTAAGAGCGATAGGCTGCAATTGTTAAAACCTTTTATGCAATGGGATGGAAAAGATTATATCGATCTTCCTGTTTTGTTAAAAGCAAAGGGTAAATGTACAACCGATCATATCTCTATGGCAGGCCCCTGGTTAAAGTTTAGGGGACACCTGGATAATCTTTCCAACAATATGTTCATCGGCGCCATCAATGCTTTTACCGGTGATGCGGGTAAAGTGAAAAATGTTTTTACCGGCGAGTATAAATCAATTCCGGAAGTTGCGCGCGAATATAAAGCCAAAGGTACCGGCTGGATTGTTGTGGGCGATGAAAACTACGGCGAAGGTTCAAGCCGTGAGCATGCCGCTATGGAACCGAGATTCCTGGGCGGTAAAGCTATCATTGTAAAAAGCTTTGCTAGGATTCATGAGACTAATTTGAAAAAGCAAGGCATGCTTCCTTTAACGTTCGCAAACCCGGCTGATTATGATAAGATCATGGAAGAAGACAAGTTAAGCATTATCGGCTTAACCGAATTTGCTCCTGAAAAACAATTAAAGCTTATCATAAAACATAACGACGGAAGTAAGGACGAAGCGTTATTAAACCAAACATTTAACGACGCCCAAATTAAATGGTTCAAAGCGGGCAGTGCTTTAAACCTGATTGCTCAGTCGAATAAGTAATAGTTTATTCCTTTCTACAACGATACCGTTAATTATTAGCGGTATCGTTTTTTATTCTAAATGCAAAATCTTTTTGTGAAAACATTTTTAAGTATTTTTACATCTGTTGCTTTTGTTATTCACTAAATGTAAGTTTTGCCGATGATTTTCCTTAATCCAGCTGTATTATTCGGACTTTTAGCTGCCTCTATACCGGTTTTAATTCATCTTTTTAATTTAAGAAAATTAAAACGGATCGAGTTCAGCACGCTTTCTTTTTTAAAAGAACTGCAGAAGAACAAGATTAGAAAAATAAAGCTTAAGCAATGGCTTCTTCTCGCATTAAGGGTGTTGATTATTCTTTTTCTTGTTACTGCTTTTGCGCGCCCCACTTTAAAAGGCATAGCAATCGGGGGAACCACATCGGCAGCAAAAACCACAGCTGTGTTTATACTGGATAATACTTTCAGCATGTCCGTTGTTGATGCAAAAGGCTCTTACTTTAACCAGGCAAAAGCTACCATCAAACAACTGCTTAACCAATTTCAGGATGGAGATGAAGCCGCGCTTATACTTGTTGGTGATCGAAGTAATAATGTTAAAACCACAAGTAATTTAATTGACTTCGGCAAACAGGTTGACGACGCTAAAATTTCCGACGTTAGCGGATATTTGAACAACGCAATTGTTAAAGCTGCAGGCGTTCTTTCAAAGTCCAGGAATTTTAACAAAGAAATTTATATCCTCTCCGATTTTCAAGCCGGCATGCTTGCCGGGCAAAATTCTATTTCCGACCTTGGTGAGTTGCTAAATAATAATGTAAGAATATTTTCTTTTGATTACGCTGGTAAGGATGTTTATAATTTAGGTATAAGCGATCTAAAACTTACTACGCAGATTTTTGAAAAGAATAAGCCTGTGGATTTTTCCGTAACCGTTATGAATTATTCAAATCAGGCAGTTAATAATGTAGTTACATCGCTTTTTATAAACGGCGTTAGAAACGCGCAGCAGAGCGTGTCTATGGGGCCGGGCGAATCCAAAATGCTTGATATGCAAGCTAATATTAATTCTACAGGCAATATAGATGTATCCGCCGAAATTGAAGACGACGATATACTTCAGGATAACATGAGATTTTTAAGTTTCTATATCCCGGAAGAAATTCCGGTTATTATCTTAACTGATAATTCCGATGATTCAAAATTTGTAAGTCTGGCTTTATCGGCCAACGATAACGAAGGTGCACTTAACATTGTTCAGAAAAATTTAAATGAATGTTCTTCCGTTGATTTTTCAAAATACGATGTGGCTATTGTGGTAGGCACTGCAAATATTACAGGCGTTGATAGAATAACATCATTTGTAAATAACGGCGGCGGACTTATGTTAATGCCCGGCGCAAACGGCGATGTAAGCGGATTTAAAAAACTTACCGAAGCTTTAAAAATACCGTCTCCTGTTTCTACAATTGGAAAAATTAATTCTC
>DAIERC010000109.1 GCA_027347125.1 Ignavibacteriales bacterium | reverse complement strand
AATGTTATAACAAAGAAAATGGTCCTCCTTAAGTAATGCTGCTGTATAAGCTGCTATAGAGTAAGGTCGAGATCATCTTAATGACGGTCTCGGCCTTTATAATTGAGAGGCTTAAGAGTATAGAATAAACCCTGATAAAATTTCAAACCAGACATAAACAAAATATTCAGCAAGAAATTAGTTTAGTCTTATAAAGGCAAAAATGAGTAAAAAGTTTTTTGAAAAAAGTAAGCCTGCATTTTGGGTACCGACCCTTTATTTTGCGGAAGGACTTCCGTTTGTAGTTATTAATGTTGTGTCTGTTTTAATGTATAAAGCGATGAAAGTATCCGACGCTAAAATCGCTTTCTTTACAACTATTGTAATTTTACCATGGACATTAAAGCCGCTTTGGGGGCCGTTTCTGGAAATGTTCAAAACAAAAAAATATTTTGTCCTCGCAACTCAATTCATCGGAGGAATTTCATTCGGCTTATTGGCACTCACTTTGCAAGCCCATAACTTTTTCGGATACTCACTAGCCTGTTTTGCTATAATTGCATTTAACGGTGCCACACATGATATTGCTGCCGATGGCGTATATATAAACGCTCTTACCAGTCAAGAACAATCCGAATATATAGGCTGGCAGGGAGCATTTTATAATGTTGCAAAGGTTCTATCGCAAGGAGCGTTCGTATTTATTGCAGGCGAGCTGGAACAAAAAGTTGGCATAACACCCGCCTGGATGATTGTAATGAGTGTATTCGGAGCCATAATGGTTGTGTTAAGTTTTTATCATTCGAAGATGCTTCCTGTTGGCGGTGCTTCAGAGACAGTAAAAACCGCTGGTGAAGCTTTTTCTACTTTCGGCGAAGTAATAAAAACCTTTTTTGAAAAAAAATATATTGCATGGGGCATTGCTTTCATTATTTTATACAGGTTTGCCGAAGGGCAAGCTATGAAGATAGTTCCATTGTTCTTAAAAGCTGATAGAACCTCGGGCGGTTTAGGTTTATCTACTGCTCAGATTGGAATAATATATGGATTTTTTCCGCCTGCCGCATTTATACTTGGTTCAATACTGGCGGGATACTTTACTTCGAAATTGGGATTACGAAAATCCTTGTTCACTCTTTGTATCTTTTTTAATATCCCGTTTGCAGTTTATGTATTCTTAGCTTTTACGGAGCCTGCAAATCTTTATATAATTAGTACTGCGGTTGTCTTTGAATATTTCGGTTACGGCATTGGGTTTGTCGGACTAACTTTATTCATGATGCAACAAATTGCGCCTGGAAAATTCAAGATGGCACATTACGCTTTTGCTACCGGCGTAATGAATCTCGGATTAATGATACCCTCGGCTTTAAGCGGGTTTGTAAGTGATTTCCTGGGATACAAACACTTTTTCCTTTGGGTAATGATTGCAACAATTCCTTCATTTCTTGTAGCTTGGTTTGTACCCTTCCGGGTAACCGAAGAAGAAAAAGCAGCCAGTTAAATATTCTTTTAAAAATAAGGAGTAAGTAATGCGTTACGGATATTTTGATAACGATAATAAAGAATATGTTATAGAACGCCCGGATGTACCGGTTTCATGGACAAACTACCTGGGCGTAAAAGATTTGTGCACGGTTATTTCCCACAACGCCGGTGGCTATTCTTTTTATAAATCGACGGAACATCATAGAGTAACACGTTTCCGTCAAAACGGAATTCCACTTGATAGGCCGGGGCATTACGTTTACATACGAGACGATGAAACAGGTGAATACTGGACTATCTCATGGCAGCCGGTCGGTAAAGATTTTACTAAAGCAAAATATATTTGCCGACACGGTTTGTCTTATTCTAAGTTCCAATGCAATTACCAAAATATTGAAGCCGAACAAACTCTCTTTATCCCGATAGAAGACGATGTGGAACTTTGGGACGTAAAAATTAAAAACAAAGGTAAAAAACCACGTAAGCTAAGCGTATTTACATATCTTGAGTTTTCTTTTCATCATGTTGAAATAGACAATCAAAATTTACAAATGAGTTTGTATGCAAGCGGTTCAAATTATTCTGATGGAATAATTGAATATGATTTTTTTTATGAGCCGTGGACGTTTCACTTCTTTGCCTCAAATTTTAACCCGGACAGTTACGATTGCGTTCGTGATACTTTTATAGGTAATTACAAGACTGAAGCAAATCCCGTATCGGTTGAAAAAGGCAGGTGCGCTAACAGTACCGAACTAGGCGGGAACCATTGCGGTTCGCTTCATAAAAAAATTATTCTTAATGCCGGCGAAGAAACACGCTTGATATTTATGCTTGGGGTTGGTTCACGCGAAGAAAAGGGAAAAGAAACTAAACAAAAATATTCGGATCTAAAAAACGTTGATGCGGCGTTTGAAGAATTAAAAAAATATTGGAAAAAGAAAACCTCTATTTTTCAATGTAAAACTCCTCATCAAGGATTGGATTCGATGATAAATACCTGGACGCTTTACCAGGCCGAAACCTGTGTCGTATGGTCCCGATTCGGTTCCTTTGTTGAAGTAGGAGGCAGAGTCGGCTTAGGTTATCGCGATACTTCGCAGGATGTAATGGGCGTTGTACACAGCAATCCTGAAAAAACAAAATATCGAATTATTCAATTGCTTAAAGGCCAGACCAGTATGGGATATGGATTGCATTTATTCGACCCTGCTGTTTTTGAGCCGGTTGAAAATAAACTTCCGGGAGTTAAACTTCCCACGGTTGTGCCGACTCCAAGCGCTGCCGATATTGTTCACGGGATGGAAGATGTTTGTTCCGATGACGCTCTTTGGTTGGTGGCGTCTGTTTGCGAATGGGTAATTGAAAGTGGTGAGCTTGAGTTTTTCAATTATGTAATACCTTATGCCGACGGTGGAGAAGGAACTGTTTACGAACATCTTACAAAAATTTTAGATTTCTCCGATCGCTATGTTGGCAAGAGCGGTATTTGTCAAGGCTTGCGCGCGGATTGGAATGACTGCTTAAACCTTGGCGGCGGAGAAAGCGCAATGGTTTCTTTTATGCATCATTGGGCCATTAAAATTTTTATTGAATCTGCCATGCAATTAGGCAGAAAAGAAGATGTAAATAAATATTCAACGATGGCCGATAAAGTAAAGAAAGCTTGCGAAAGTGAGCTCTGGGATGGGGAATGGTATATCCGAGGATTTACAAAAAAAGGAATTAAGATTGGTACGCACCAGAGCGAAGAAGGTAAAATATTTTTAAATGCACAAAGCTGGGCAGTTTATTCTGATGTCGCTTCCCGTGAACGCGCGGAAAAATGCATGGATGCAGTTGATAAACATTTATATTCTAAATATGGGCTTCATCTTGTTTTGCCGGCATATTCAAAACCTGATGACGATATTGGGTACATTACACGTGTCTATAAAGGCATCAAAGAGAACGCCGCAATATTCAGTCATCCCAATCCTTGGGCTGTTATAGCCGAATGTAAGTTAGGGCACGGCAACACCGCAATGAAATTTTATGATTCAATTTTACCATATAATCAAAATGATTTGATCGAAGTTAGACAGGCCGAGCCATATTCGTATTGTCAATTTGTAATGGGTAAAGATCATACCGCGCATGGAAGAGCAAGACATCCGTGGCTTACTGGAACTGCGGCTTGGTTTTACACTGCCGTAACAAAATATATACTTGGAATTCGCCCGACATATAATGGGTTAGAAATCGATCCGTGTATTCCTGCGGATTGGAATGGTTTTGAAATTATAAGGAAATGGCGCGGTGCCACTTATAAAATAAAAGTAAGCAATCCGGAAGGAGTTGAGAAAGGCGTTAAATCAATTTTGATGGATGGAAAAACGATTGACGGTATTATTCCGGTTCAAGCCGCGGGCAGCGTAAATGAAGTTGAAGTTGTTATGGGCAATTGAAAGTGTTAATAATTACATGGTTACTATATGTAAAGTGATTTATCAGATGAGGATTTATGATAGCAAAGTTTATCAAAATACTTTTGTTTATAATTTATGGAACACAGATAATTATTACGGCGCAGACGAAAGATATTGTGGCTTATTACCCTGAGTGGGGTGCGGCGCATAAAACTTATTTTGTAAAAAATATTGTTACCTCCGGTTCTGTAAATAAAATTACGGTTTTGATTTATGCCTTTGTCGAACCGGGGCCGGATTCGTCTGGAAATATTGTTCCGAAGTTTATGAATTCTTATATCGACTACAGGCAGCCTTATTCGTCGGAGATGAGTGTTGACGGAGTTGCCGACGATTCTGCGCAGCCTTTGAAAGGTCAGTTTAATCAATTAAAAAAATTAAAAAGAATAAATTCTAAATTAAAAATTTTATTATCTATCGGAGGATGGAGCGGTTCAACTTATTATTCGGATGCTGCACTAACAACGGCATCAAGGGAAAAGTTTGTTGACGATTGTATCGATAAATTTATACGCGGCAATCTTCCGGTAGATAGTGCATCCGGAGGAAAAGGAGTTGCCGCCGGTATCTTCGACGGATTTGATATCGATTGGGAATTTCCTCTTAAAGGCGGTGCAGAAGGAATTCACAATAATCCGAACGATAAAAAAAATTTAACAAAATTGTTTGCGTTATTCCGAAAAAAAATGAATGAAATAAATCCAGGATTAATTTTAACCGCTGCTGTTGCTGCCGGAAAACCAAACGTAGACAACTATGATATAGTGAAAGATCAAAAATATTTGGACTGGTTCAATTTAATGACGTATGATTTTCACGGAAGCTGGGATAATGTAGCAGCACACCACACAAATCTTTTGGCTTCTCCGGAAGATACCACAGGCAATGGAATAAAATTGTCATTCGATAATTCTATAAAATATTTTTTAGATTCGTTAGGTGTCAGCGGTCGGAAAATTGTTCCTGGTGCAGCTTTTTACGGAAAGCTTTGGTGCAATGTCGATTCTATTAATCATGGCTTGTATCAAGCCGGCATCGGCGCGGGAGAAGATTCCGTTTTTAGCTCCGGTAATTATTCCAACATTAGCACCCTTGAATCAAAGGGATACAAATACTATTGGGATACGCTGGCAATGGCGCCGTGGCTTTATAATGCGAGTGAAAAAAAATTCTGCTCTTTCGATGATCCCAAGTCAATCTCATTAAAGGCGCATTATGTTGACGCATATAATCTGCGCGGACTTATGTTCTGGGAAATTAGCCAGGATGATTCTTCCGGCACGCTAGTAAATACAATCTACACCAGGAATATGCCCGATGTTAAAATTAAAAGAAGTAATACCATCAAAAATTTCGCATCGGTGCAAATAACGGAGCCGAAAAATTTTGAAACTTTTATGAAAGGCTCTAACGTAATCATCAATACGAATGAAATAGATAAAGCCAACGGCACAGTTAAAGTTGAGTTTTTCGGAGATGGCATTTCATTAGGTTATGATACGAAAGCCCCTTTTGATTGGGTTTGGTTTAATTTGCCTACCGGAAAGCATAAAATAAAAGCTGTTGCAAGTAACAAAGAAGGAAATAAAAAATTTTCTAAAGAAGTAACAATCAATATTTATTAACACATGAACTTTAAAATATTTGTTATGTGGTCTGCAAAACCGGAAGACCCGCTAAAAAATGTAAATCTAAATCATAAACATTTAATAAGTTCCGTTACAGGAATATTTATTGTTTTGTTTTTGGCACTACATCCGGTCGTAACATACGCTCAAGTAAATATTGCTGGAAATATTATGAGCTTGAATAAAGACTGGTTCATCCAATCCTCAGAAAAAATAAGCGGCAAAGGTGCAACAATATCAACCCCGGAATATTCATCGAATGGCTGGTATAAAGCATCGGTACCTTCCACCGTTATGGGAACACTGGCTAAAGATAAAATCTATAAAGATATATTTGTGGGTCAAAATTTAAAAAATATTCCTACCGGGCAATTTGAAAAAGCGTGGTGGTACAGAACGGAATTTTTGCTTCCCGAAGAAGTGAAAGGGAAGTATGTTAAATTAGATTTTGAAGGAATAAATTATCGCGCAAACATCTGGCTCAACGGTAAGCAGATCGCAAGCAGCGACAGCGTGGCCGGGGTTTATCGCATGTTCGAATTCGACGTTTCGGAAATTATAAAACAAAACAGCAAAAATGTTTTAGCGGTTGAAGTATTCCCGCCTAAAAAGGGGGAACCGTCAATCGGCTTTGTTGATTGGAATCCTACGGCGCCCGATAATAACATGGGAATTTGGCGTGCGGTTAAATTAAAGTTTAGCGGAGATGTTTCAATAGCTTACCCCTTCGTTCAAAGCAAAGTAAATTTGGAGACATTAAAAAGTGCCGAACTTACTGTTTCAGCTGAGCTGCGTAATAACACCGATAAAAAAGTTCCCGGAACAGTAGAGGGAAAAATAGGGGACATAAAATTTTCAAAGGATATTACTCTTGAGCCAAATGAAAAAAGCTTGGTTACGTTTACTCATGAAGATTTTAATCAACTAAAAATTAAAAATCCTAAATTATGGTGGACTTACAATCTCGGCAAACCATCGCTTTATAAACTAAATTTAGTATTTAAGATCAACGGAAAAGTTTCTGACGGCAGTGAAATTAAATTCGGCATTCGTGAAGTTTCTGACTATGTAAATGCGGAGGGCTATCGTGGGTATAAATTAAACGGAAAAAAAATATTAATCCTAGGCGGCGGCTGGGTAGATAATTTATTCTTAGATAATTCTTATGAAAATATTAAAACGCAGATTGATTATGTAAAACAAATGGGCTTGAATGCAATTCGCCTTGAAGGAATTTGGGGAACAAGCAGCGATCTTTATAATCTATGTGATGAAGAAGGCGTTTTGATGATGGTCGGTTGGAGCTGTCAATGGGAATGGGAAGATTATATTGGCAAAGCCGCAGATGATTACGGCGCAATCAAGACCCCTGAAGAAATTGATCTGATTGCAAGATCGTGGAAAGATCAGGTTAAATGGCTAAGAAATCACCCTAGTATTTTTGTTTGGTTATACGGAAGCGATAAAACTCCAAGGCCGGCGCTTGAAGAGAAATATCAAGTGATATTAAAAGAAGACGACCCAACCAGGCCTTATCTTGCATCAGCTGCCGAACATGAAAGTTCTATAACGGGAAAAACTGCTGTAAAAATGCGGGGACCATACGATTACGTTCCGCCGGTTTATTGGTGGGTAGATAAACGCTACGGCGGCGCATTTGGTTTTAACACGGAGATTGGCCCTGGCGCCGAAGTTCCGCCGATAGAAAGTATAAAGACGATGATTCCAAAGGATCATCTCTGGCCCATCGATAGTGTTTGGAATTTTCACTGCGGAAAAAATGCCTTCGGTAATCTCAATAGTTTTGATAATGCTATTTATAACCGTTTGGGGGTTGCGGCAAACCTAACTGATTATTGTAATAAAGCGCAGTATCTTAATTATGAAAACACACGCGCAATGTTCGAGGCAAATGAAGCAAATAAATATAAAGCAACAGGGGTAATTCACTGGATGCTAAATTCTGCATGGCCTAAACTATGGTGGCAATTATATGATTATTACTTGTTGCCCGGGGGAGCATTTTATGGTACAAAAAAAGCATGCGAACCAATCCATATTTTATACAACTACGGTAATGCTAAAATAATGGTAGTAGATAATACGCTTTATAATCAAAATGATTTAACAGCTAAAATCCGAGTACTCAATTTTAATTTGGCAAATAAATTTTTCAGGGATATTGTCTTTAATATCTCTCCCGATGAACCAAAGGACGTTTTACAATTGCCGGCAATCAGTAATTTAAGCAAAACATATTTTATAGATCTGAAGCTCTTAAGCAAAGGGAAAGTTGTAAGTTCTAATTTTTATTGCTTATCAACCAAACATGATATATTGGATACGGCTAAAACAACCTGGATTTTAACCCCGACTAAAGAGTATGCTGACCTAACCGAACTTAATAAGCTAGAAAAAATTCATCTAAACATAAAGCAAAGATTTATTCATCTAAATAAAAAGGAAGAAGTAAAAGCAACTATTTTTAATAACACTAATACTTTAGCTTTTCAAATTGTACTTTCTGTTCATAAGGAAGGAACCGGTGATTCTGTTTTACC
>DAIERC010000090.1 GCA_027347125.1 Ignavibacteriales bacterium | reverse complement strand
AATTGCTGAAATAGTTGCAAAGGCAGGCTCAAAAATTTTAAGGGGTGGGGCGTTTAAACCAAGAACTTCACCGTATTCATTCCAGGGTTTGGGCGAAGAAGGATTAAAAATGATGCGCAAAGCCGCTGATAAATATAATCTGCTTGTAATTACCGAGGTAATGGAATCCGGTCAGATAAAACTTATTGAGGAATATACAGATATTTTCCAGGTTGGCGCACGTAACATGCAAAATTTTTCGCTGCTAAGAGATCTTGGGAAAACTACAAAGCCGATAATGCTGAAGAGAGGTTTGGCCGCTACCGTTGAAGATTGGCTGATGTCTGCCGAGTATATTCTAGCTAACGGCAACAGGGAAGTATTACTTTGCGAACGTGGAATAAGAACATTTGAAACATACACAAGAAATACCTTCGATCTTTCGGCCATCCCGGTTGTTCACAAGCGCAGCCATTTGCCCGTAATTGCCGATCCTTCGCATGCAACAGGATTAAGAGATAAAGTGCTGCCTATGGCCAGAGCCGCGGTTGCAGCCGGCGCGGACGGGTTGATGGTTGAAGTACACCATGATCCGGAGAAAGCTTTATCAGACGGCCCGCAGGCTCTTCTACCGGATCAATTTGTTGAGTTGATGAAGCAGGTTAAATTGATTGCCGAAGTTATCGGCAGAAAAATGTAATATTTTTTTGAAGTCTTCTTTAGTTAACATTATTCGAAAATATTATTAAGTAATACAGTGGCATCAAAAAGAATTTCCATATTCGGACTAGGCTTAATCGGAGGTTCGATAGCTAAAGCGTTAAAAAACAGTAATCAATCATTTTATATACAGGGATTCGATAAAGAAGAAGTAACCTTTAAAGCGCTTAAAGAAAAAATAATTGACGAAAGAATTAATTCAATTAAAGAATGTTTGGACTCGGATATTATATTCTTATGTCTCCCGACCGAATTATCGCTTGAATATTTTGTTAAAATTTCTCCTCTTATTAAAGACGGGAAAATAATTACCGATGTAAGCGGTGTAAAAGGAGTCTTCGAGGAAAAGTGGAACGCAATTGAGAGCAAAGGACTTTATAT
The DNA here is from genome assembly GCA_027347125.1 of Ignavibacteriales bacterium. Classification (GTDB taxonomy): domain Bacteria; phylum Bacteroidota; class Ignavibacteria; order Ignavibacteriales; family Ignavibacteriaceae; genus FEN-1297. Next base: position 1,399 of record DAIERC010000090.1, on the reverse strand, counting down.
AGGCGGCCACCCGATGACGGGTAAAGAAACAAACGGATACGATAGCGCCGATGAACTGTTGTTTGAGAACTCGGTTTATATTATTTCCGATGCAGTAAAAGATAAATCAAAATTAGATGAACTTGTAAGTGTTGTTAAACTCCTTGGGGCAAGGGTGAGATATCTTAATCCTTATCTTCACGATAAAGTAATTTCCAGAGTGAGCCATCTACCGCAGCTTCTTGCGGTTAGCTTGGTTAATGCGGTTTCGGAGAACGGCGAAAATATAAATTACCTGGATTTCGCTGCAGGAGGATTCAGAGATATGACGCGCATTGCGTCAAGCAGCTTTAATATATGGGAGTCGGTATTAAAGATGAATAAAAAAGAAATTCTCTCATCGATCGAACTGCTCAGAGAAAATTTAAATAAAATTGAAGAAAGCCTGCAGGCCGATAATTACGCGGCAATTGAAGCTTTGTTTGAAAAAGCCCGCAAACGCCGAGATGAAATTCCAAAGAATGCTAAAGGATTTATCAATCCTCTTGTCGACGTTTTTATTTATGTTAAAGATGAACCGGGCGTTTTAAGCAAGCTTTCAACCATAATGTATAAGAATAATATTAATATTAAGGATGTTGAACTGCTTAAAATACGCGAAGGCACGGGCGGTACATTCAGAACCTCGTTCGAAAACGAAGAGATTGCGGCAATAGCCAGAAGGCTGATGGAAGAAGCGGGATTTAAAACAAAGTAAAAATTGGCGTATAATAAAAGATCGATTCAACCAATCCATTCCTAGTAAGCCGGCGAAGTTAATAATTATAGAACCCTCCAAATACTTGCCTCTAACAATTCAGTGTAAAATATAACTGCAAAATAATTACGATAATTGTATAAAATTAAAGAAGTTCTAATCTTTTTCCGATAATGAAGTAGATAAATACATCTTTCAAGATAATTCGGTTTTTCTTCTTTTGTTTTTTGAAAATGAAATCAGCCCGGAATTATTTGAATTAAAATTTAATTGTTTACATGTAATCGATATATTATAGAAAATTATTTAACAATTCATAACCGCGAGTTTTTAAATGCAAAAAATAAAGTGGGATAAAAATCTTACAAAAAAAATTTGCCGCATAGTTTTTACAATTTTGCTCATATCTTTATTGAATTTTAACACTATCTACCCGCAGCAAATTCAGCTTGTTGATACTACCGCACAGAGCCAGACAAAAGTACTTTCACTAAATGAATGCATAAAAATAGCGTTGGAAAATAATCATAAAATAAAAGCTTCGGAACAGGGCGTTAATATTGCCGATGCGCAGAAGAAACAAGCCGAATCAGGATATTGGCCGCAGTTATCGGCTAAGGTCGCTTATACATTAATGGATCAGGACCCGCTGTTTATTTTACC
>DAIERC010000082.1 GCA_027347125.1 Ignavibacteriales bacterium | reverse complement strand
CTTTCCAGCTTGTGTAGTAGTAATTTGCTTTTAACGTCAATTTGTTTTCAAAAAGATGCGTATTGACTCCTGCTTCCACCGAAATAAATTTTTCATTTTTCATGTTTTTGGCAATGCTATTGGTAGTGTAGTCAATAACATTGTCGTAAATAGGCACTTTAGATACATAACCTAAATTACCGAAAAAGTCTACTTCGGTAGTTAACCGATAGCTAGCTCCGCCTTTTAACTGGTAACCGGTAATATTGTTTGCAGATACTTCCAGCGGATTATTGGTGGTAGGATCTTTTAAAAATTGATTTACGTATTTGTAATTAACAATTGTCCATCCATACATACCATAAGCGCTAACCAGGTCTTTTGAATATTCTCCCTGGGCGTACATACCCAGCCAGTTAACATCGTTTGTTTCCCAGTAGCCTACTTTATCGCCCAATTGTTTTTTCCATTGAGTAATTTGATCAAAATTGTTACCGGCAAAGGTAAAGTAAGAACCGCCTAGAAGATCTCTTACTTCCTGGAAGTGATCTATTTGCGCTTTTCTCCAGTCTACGCCAAAGGAAGTTTTAAATTCATCCGAGAATTTATAATATCCTTTTGATAATGCGCCAACGGTCCATTGGTTATTTACATTGTTTATCAAAATACCTCTTGAACCGGTTGCCGATTTCTGGTTATTTGCAATTGTTCCATCCCAGTCCACAATTCTAGAAGGGCTGGAATAATTCCATTTCATTGTACCGTACGTACCGCTGCCGCCGCCAGCACCGCCGGAATAATAAACCGTTGAGTATAAACTTAAGCTATTAGAAAGCTGGCTGTACCAGTTTAAGTTAACAAGAGGTTTGTTGTAATAATTTTCTTTTTCATTTATATAATTTGGGTCATAGCGATCGTGCGTACTTCCGCTCCAGTATTGCTGCCCGTTATAGGATGAGCTTACATAATTCCAGTTTTCATTATAAAGCCTGCCGGAAGATGATTGGGGAAATTTTTTAAAAGCAGCAGTATTGAAACCGGAAATTGTTTTTGCGTAGTTAGTATCGTAAGCCGCTATATTTTGTCTGAACGAATTTTGGCCATGACGTTGCGGAGCACCAATTGCATAAATCTCAAGGCGATTTTTATCATTTAAATTGTAGCTGCCTCCAAAGTAATAAGCCCAGGCGTCCGTCCATGTTCTATCAATAACACCGGTTCCAATTTTGCGAACTGCCGCAACGCTAAATGCAAATTTGCCGCCGATAGAGCCTGAGTTTGCGGATAAAGTAGTTTTCCAAAAATCGCCTGAGCCATATTCTTGTTTATATTTTACTCCGAACTGCAAAGCGGTAGGATCGGTTATTATATTCATTGTACCGCCGATTGAAGGTACCGCAAGGTTAACCGCGCTTAACCCGCGTTGAACCTGTACGGAAGAAGTAGCGTCGCCAATACCATCCCAATTTGACCAGTATACCCAGCCGTTATTCATGTCGTTAATCGGAACACCGTTTAACATAACGCCTACATTATTTTGTTTGTAACCGCGTATATCGATTCGCGAATCACCGGCACCGCCGCCTTGCTGGGTAGCATAAACACTAGGAGTAGTATTTAGTACCATCGGAATATCTTGGGAACCGAGTCTTGTTTCCATTTCCAACTTATTAACATCACTAAAAGCAACAGGGGTTTCTCTTTCTTTTGCGCGTTCCGCAATTACTTGTACAGACAAAGTAAATTGATGATCCTTCAATGCAAAGTTGATTTCCATATTTTTATTTAACTCAATTTGTTTTCTTTGAGTTTCATAACCAACATAACTGCAGATAATAGTATAAGTTCCTTTTTTAGCTACAACTTTATACTTGCCGTTCTCGTTGGTTGCCGCTCCCATGTTTGTTCCAAGCAGGTATATATTTGCTCCAAGCAAACCTTCTTCTGAAGATAAACTTGTAACGGTTCCCGTAATGGTATAGTTTTGAGCGAAAAGATTTGAGGTGATAACAAAAAGGAAGAGGATAAAAAATTTGTAAAATTTTAACATAAATAAACTCCCGCTTTATTTTATTTAGAGTTTTTTGAAAAATATTCTTATAAACCGGACACAGTAACGCAAAAATTAGTAGTTATGCTTAATTAATTACTGCTCAGATTTAAGACAATTTGAAAAATAATAACCCCGTTTAGTTATTTTGTAAGCAAATTAGCTGGTTATTTATTTTAATGTTGTTTTAGATGACAAATAAGAAATCTCAAAAAACCCTGGAATAATAATTATAATAAAGAAGAACAATTTTGATGCTGAAAATACTAAAATGGTTTTTCACGAGCAAGGATAGAAAGTAATTTTTATACAAATAAAATTTTTTGAGCAGCCCTAAATTTGTTCGTCAGTTTTCTACCTCCTTCAAATATCATGCAAAAAAACATTTTTATATTGTCAAGCACAATTTATATGATATGTAGCACAAACCCAACCTTTCAAAATTAAATTTTTGTTATCTAATTGTTAAGAATTTTTTCCTTATTGGAAATCTTATTGTTTGATTGGATATTTACAAAGTTATTTATATTCATTTATTCTTATATGTCAAATCTTTTTAATACACAATTTTTTAAATGTAACACACATTAAGGAGAACTTATGAAATTGTCCTTTACTAGATTTCTCTTCCTTGTGGTTGTATCGCTATTGTTTTTGGCTTCATCAAATATATACGGCCAGGGCGTTACAACTGCATCAATAAGTGGAACTGTAACAGATCAGAACGGGGAACCATTACCGTCGGCAACAGTTATGGCGGTACACGAACCGACAGGAACCCAGTATGGAACTACAACCAGAAATAACGGTAAATATAATATGTTGGGTTTAAGAGTTGGCGGCCCTTATACCGTTACTATTTCTTATGTAGGCTATGAAACCCAGAAGAAAGAAAATGTTTACCTAAATTTAGGAGAGAATCAAACTTTAAATTTTAAGATTGCAACGTCTGCTGTAAAATTATCTGAAGTTACTGTAGTTGGGGCAAGAAATGCAATAATTAGCAGCGACCGCACCGGTTCATCAGAACGTGTTTCGGTTAGACAAATCCAGGAAATTCCTACTATAAGCAGAAGCCTTCAGGATTTAACAAAACTTTCACCTCTTTTTAGCGGTACAAATTATCAAGCAGCCGGAAGAAACAGCAGATATAACAACATCCAATTAAACGGTACTCAATACAACGATTTATTCGGATTAGGGTCGGGCGCACCGGGAAGCGGCACAGGCGGCAACTCCATAAGCTTGGATGCTATTCAGGAATTCCAGATTGTAATTGCGCCTTATGATGTTAGATACGGCGGCTTTACAGGCGGCGGAATAAATGCGATTACAAGAAGTGGTACCAATGCTTTTGAAGGCTCGGTTTACGGTTACGGAAGAACTCAAGATCTTGTAGGCGTTAGCCCTGATAGTAAAAAAGCAAAGATCGCTAATTTTAAGAATTTCCAGGAAGGTATCCGTATTGGCGGACCGATCATTCCGGATAAATTATTTTTCTTTGTAAACGGAGAATTATCTCAATATACATATCCCTGGGCTAACGTATCGTTAACACCTCAAGGCCCGGCAAACGCATCATCGTATGCGGATCAAATGAAAAGTATTTTAATAAGTAAATACAATTTTAATCCGGGTTCATACAGCAGTTATGATGCTTCTCAACCGAACGGAAAGTTATTTACCAGATTCGATTGGAACATATCCGAACAGCATAAATTAACTTTTAGCTATAATTATTACAGCGGAAATTCCGACAACGATTATAGTTATACAAGAAGCGCAAATAACAGTTTGAGCTTCGACAGCTATTTGTACTCTTTTAAGAATCAAACAAACAATGCGGTGTTGCAGTTAAACAGTACATTCGGCAATAATATGTCTAATGAACTGATTGCAGGTTACACTACAATTAGAGATAATAGAGGCCCGAAGGAAAATGCTTCACCGCTTATTCAGGTAAATGAACAGGGCTTTTATATGTACGCGGGCCCGGATAGATATTCATCCGCAAACATGTTAAACCAGAATATTTTGGAATTGACCGATAATTTTACCTATACAACCGGCGATCATATTTTTACATTCGGCACACATAATGAGTTCTTCTCATTTACTAATTTATTTATGGCGTCTTATTACGGATGGTATACTTTTAATGGTTTAGCAGACTTGGCCGCTGGTAATATTGGTTCTTATTCAAGAACATTCTCAAGAACCAGCGATCCGCAGCAATCCGCTTCATTCGCCGCAAGCCAATATGGTGTGTATGCACAGGACGAATGGTCGGGAATAAAAAATCTTAAATTAACCTTCGGTGTTAGATTGGATTTGCCAACTTTCCCAACTGATCCGGCGCAAAATGATTCTGTTAGTTATTATTTCCCCGGATATTCTACCACCAACAAACCAAATGCTAATTTATTAATATCACCAAGATTAGGCTTTAACTATGATTTGAATGGCGATAAGATAACTCAAATTAGAGGCGGCGTTGGTATTTTTTCCGGCCGTGTGCCTTATGTTTGGTTATCTAATAATTACGGCGGTACGGGCACTTATTACGCTGTACTTAGCGGAAAGCCGACCACTAACGCTTTTAGCGGCGG
>DAIERC010000076.1 GCA_027347125.1 Ignavibacteriales bacterium | reverse complement strand
TTTTCCAGGTAGATTGAGCATCGTATTTATGCCCCTGCGCCCATCTGTCGTATTTGGTACCAAATTTATCAAGCCTGCTAAGTGACATACCATCGAGCGCGCGGTCTGTCTCAACAGTAGCAACGGCAGGTTTTAGTCTCTGTACTCTTCCCTGGAAGTTTACAATTGTACCGTTTTTTTCAACATATGTTGCCGCCGGAAAAACTATATCGGCAAGTGTTGTTGTTTTATTAAAATTAGTAGCGTTAATAATAAGAAGTTCAAGTTTCGGAAGTATGATTTCCAGTTCCGGGTTAGAAGCGATGATATCTTCTTCAACAACATAAAGAGCTTTTATTTTTCCTTCTTTAATCGCTTTAAAAACTCCGTCAATATCAAGCCCGTTTTGCCCGGGTTTAATTCCTACCGCTTCCGCGCCCAATGAATTTGGGGTAATATCTTCTTTTCTTAAAATGTCATCGCCAAAAGCAGGATCGGTGTGTTTAATAAAATCTATATTTTTAGAACCGATAACCGAGCCGGCGAATTTCGCGAGTAAATAATTATCTTCAAGAGTTGCATAAGGCGAGCCTATAAAAGCTATTTCGTTTTTCGTATAGCCGTTCAGTTCTTTAGCGGCTTTACTTACGGCTTCTTCCCAGGTGGCTTTAACGAGCGAACCTTCTTTTCTTATATGAGGTCCATCTACCCTGTCTTCGGCATTAATATTTTTGAATGTGTTTACTCTTCCGTGGTCGCACATCCAGAAGCTGTTTACTTCATCGTTTTGTCTTGGAGTTAATCTTAGTACCTTATTGTCTCTAACCCAAACGTCCATGTTGCAGCCGCGTGCACAGCCGTTGCAAATTGATTTACTGGACGACATATCCCAAACTCTTGCTTTGAATCTGAAATCCCTGCTGGTAAGTGCGCCAACCGGGCAAATATCTGTTGTATTTAATGAATAAGGATTGTCCATTTGTTCGCCGGGATAAGTAACAATTGTAACATGGTCGCCTCTTTGAACAAATGTTAATTCAGGATCTTTTGCAATCTCATCACAAAACCGGATACACCGTGAACATGATATACATCTTTCGGCATCGAACATTACATAGGGACCGAGTTCAACGCGTTTGTCTTTATGTACTTTTTCTTCAACAAAGCGGCTTTCGCCTTTGCTGTGAGAGTATGCATAATCCTGAAGCTTACACTCGCCCGCCTCATCGCAAATTGGACAATCAAGCGGATGGTTGATAAGTATAAATTCCATTACCGCATTTCTTGCGGCCAAAGCTTTTTCAGACGCTGTATGAACAACCATACCTTCGGATGCAAGGGTTGCGCACGATATTGCAAGCTTAGGCATTTTTTCAATTTCAACAAGACATACACGGCAATTACCGGATACCGACAGTTTTGGGTGCCAGCAGAAATGAGGAATATCAATACCGTGTTCTCTTGCAGCCTGTATAATAGTTTGACCTTGTGTAAATTCGATCTCTTTACCATCAACGACTAATTTCGGCATAAGCTTTCCTTATTATATATCTATTTTTCAATCTGAAAGAACCAACTTGCTCTTACCATTTAGAACTTGCCTGAGATTAAAAATAAGTTCAAGTGTAAAACCATGTTTAAGTAAAGAATTTTGGTTATAAAAATAAACATCTCTGCGGTTAAATGATAAACCGCAGAGATTTAAGTTTAATTATTTTAAAACAGAATCAACCGTGTGATATTCGAAGTCAAATGCTTCGGCAACACCTTTATAAGTAATTTTTCCGTCAATCATATTTAATCCCAATTTAATTTCGGGATTCGTTTTGATGGCATCGCGGTAACCTTTGTTGGCTATCTCAACAGCGTAAGGCAAAGTAGCATTTGTTAACGCAAGCGTTGAAGTATGCGGAACAGCGCCCGGCATATTAGCAACACAATAATGAACTACGCCGTCAATAACAAACGTCGGATTCTCGTGTGTGGTTGGTGTGCAAGTTTCAATACAGCCGCCCTGATCAACCGAAACGTCCACGATTACCGAGCCTTCTTTCATCAAGCTTAACATATCTCTTGTAACCAGCTTCGGAGCTTTTGCGCCGGGAATAAGAACTGCGCCTATAACAAGATCGGCTTTTGGAAGACCGGCTTTAATATAATATTCATTAGACATCATTGTAGTAACGTTACTTGGCATAACATCATCAAGGTATCTTAATCTGTAAAGATTGTTATCGTAAATAGTAACTTTTGCACCGAAGCCAGCGGCAATTTTTGCAGCGTTTGTACCAACAATACCGCCGCCCAAAACCATAACTTCGGCAGGGCCGGTACCCGGAACACCGCCTAATAAAATTCCGCGTCCGCCCATAGCTTTTTCAAGATATTTAGCGCCTTCCTGAGGAGCCATTCTACCGGCAACTTCACTCATTGGAATAAGTAACGGTAAAGACCGATCTGCTTTCTGAACGGTTTCGTAAGCAATTGCAATACATTTGGATTTCATCATTGCCTCTGTAAGCTCTTTATTTGCGGCAAAGTGAAAATAAGTAAATAAAATTTGGCCTTCTTTAATCAGCTTATACTCAGAGCTGATAGGCTCTTTAACTTTCATTATCATATCGGAAACGGAAAATACTGCTTTAGCTGAAGAAGCAATTTCAGCACCAACGGCTTTATAGTCTTCATCAGAAAAACCGCTTCCAACACCCGCGTTTGTTTCAACAACGACTTTGTGGCCGTTTTTGATAAGAGTAGATGCACCTACAGGTAGAAGTGCCACTCTGTTTTCATTTGCTTTTATTTCTTTTGGAACGCCTATTAACATTTTTTACCTCGTGTTTTAACGGCTAGGCAGCCGATTTTATTAACGCATTTTTTGATTTGATTATTAGTTTTATGAAGGAATTTTCATCCAACAACTCATTGGCAGTTTCCAGGAGGTCTTCTCTGGTTACCGCATCTAAACTTTTAATAACCTCATCGGTCGATTTAATTCTATTGTAATATAATTCCGATTGAGCCATCCTTATCATTCTGTTTGAAGTACCTTCCAGGCTCAACAGCATACTTCCTTTTATTGCTTCCTTGGCTTTTTTAAGCTCGCGTTCGGATATTTTAGTATCGCGGAGTTTTTTGAATTCTTTTAAAGTTAGTTGTAAAGCTTTGTCCATCATCTTTTCGTTTGTAGAAAAGTAAACTCCGAATGTTGAAATATCGTAAAAAGAATTTAAAAATGTATTGATCTGGTAAGCAATTCCGTTTCTTTCCCTCAAAATCTGGAACAACCTGGAACTGCTTCCTTCACCCAGTACCTGGGATAAAAGCGCTACCGAATTTCTTTTTTCACTTTTGTAACCGAACGTTGGTTTGCCTACAATAACGTGCACCTGCTGAATTTCTTTGTCTATTACTTCAGAACGTGCGCCTGGTGTTATTACGGAATTATAGTGTTTACGTTTGCCCTGTGCATTACCTAAATTTTTCAGAACATATTTGTCGGCAAGTTTTAAAAGCTTTTCATGCTCAACAGCGCCGGAGGCCGCAATGATAAGTCTGTTGAAACCGTACTTTTCATTCACATAATTACACAGATCGAGCTGTGAAAAATTTTTAATATTTTTTTCAATTCCTATAATCGGAAGGCTCAAGCTATTCCCGGCAAAAACAATTTCTTCAAACTTGTCGAAGATTAATTCTTCGGGGTTATCCTCAATATCATACAGT
>DAIERC010000050.1 GCA_027347125.1 Ignavibacteriales bacterium | reverse complement strand
TCGGCGTTTAAACCGGTGGGAATATCAATGGCAACTTTGAACGCATCAACCTTATTTATATTTTCAATTATCGTAATGTACGGTTCTTTTAACGAGCCTTTTGTTCCGCTGCCCAGTAGAGCGTCAAAAATTATATCGCAGTCGGCAATATACCTTAAGTCTTTCAATGAAGAATATTTTTTAAGTAAAATATTCTCGCTCTCTTTTGCAATTGTTTCAAGCACGTTAAAATTTATCTTGCAATCGGCAGAAAGTTCATCTTCGCTGCCAGTGTAAATTACGCAAACGTTAAAGCCATAGTTGGCAAACTGTCTGGCAACAGCAAAACCGTCGCCACCGTTATTACCTTTGCCGCAAATAAAACCGATTTTATTCCGGTTAGGCAATTCTCGTGTTTTTTCAAGGATGATGTTAAAGATTTGAAGAGCGGCGTTTTCCATCAAAACCAAACCGGGAAGCCCCAATTTATTGATGGCATAATCATCAATTTCTCTTACTTGATTGGTTGAAAATAAGGGTATCATACTTTTAAATTATTGTTGCTGAAAATTACTCCTCTTTAGGTTCATAAAAAAGGAAATAATGAAAAGAGAAATAATCCTACAAGAAGGAAGAAATCAAGCTAATAATTGAACCCGGCGCAACGCCGATAATAATTACAAGAAGAGCGGAGATAATTACCGCCAGCAAACCGGCGTTACTCTTCTCCAAAACAAATTCTGATTCCGGTTCTTTAAAGTACATCAGCACCACTATTCTCAGATAGAAGTAAACGCTGATTACACTTGATAACACGCCTACAATGGCAAGCCATGTTAAATGAGATTTTATGGCCGCAATAAAAATATAATATTTACCGAAGAACCCGGCAAACGGCGGAATGCCAGCAAGTGAAAACATAAAAATAGCAAGAAGAGCGGCGAGCATCGGGCTTCTGGATGCAAGCCCGGAATACGACTTAATGTCTAGGTTTGTTTCGTCACGTCCTTCAACAAGCGATATTATTCCAAAAGCGCCAAGGTTCATAAACGTATAGGCTGCCAGGTAAAAAATAATTCCGGCAATACCGTCGTGGTTTCCCGCGGCTAAACCGATAATCATATAACCGGCATGGGAAATTGAAGAGTAAGCAAGCATTCTTTTAATATTGCTCTGCGAAATTGCTACTATACTACCGAACAACATAGAAAGCACGGCCACAACCGCAAGGTAAGGTTCAAAAATATTTCTTACCGCCCCGCTGAATAAAAATCCTAACGTGATAATTATAGCGCTGAATGCCGCGGCTTTGCCACCGGTAGAAAATAAGCCGGCAACGGTTGTTGATGTTCCTTCGTAAACATCCGGCACCCACATATGGAACGGGAACGCAGCAATCTTAAAAGAGAAACCGATAAGGAACAACAATATACCGGTAATGAAAAGCATGTTGGTTTGAAGCTGTGGAAAATTTGAAGCAATTAAATCCAATGAAGTTGTATGCGCCGAGCCGTAAATTAAAGCGATACCGTAAACAATAAATCCCGTAGCAAAAGCGCCGAGCAAAAAATATTTTAACGCGGCTTCGTTGGCGCTTAATCTTTTTCTGTTCATACCGGCAAGCGCGTAAAAACTAACCGACATAACTTCGAGGCCCAGGAAGATCATAAACAAGTCTTTGGCGCCAGCCATAAACATCATACCGAGCACAGAAATTTGAAGGAGTATATAAAACTCGCCGAAATACGCGCCGTACTTCTTCAGATAATCCACGGATAAAAGCGATACCAGCGCCGCACCGAAATTAAAAATGAATATAAAAATATTTACGTTTCCGCCAGTTGCATACATGTTCTGCATAACAACCGAGGTTGTATTTACATTGGCCAGAGCATGAAACGCGGTGGCAAGGAAAAAGATTATAGAGAACCAGGGTAAAATCTTTTCGCTTTCCTTGTAATACATTTCGATACAAAGCGAGATTAATATTCCCGTACCAATTATAACCAGCGGAAGTATATTGTAAAATTCTTGAATATTGTTCAGCATATTTATAAGCCTTTGGCCTAATTACTCTATAAATAAAATGTCTTCGTCCGTTTTTTCAATTTTTAATTTATGTTCGTCCTCAATTCCGATAGCAAGTTTTATATGGTTATCGAAATCGAATATGTCTTTATCTTTATCAACAGCAATTATTTTTATTGATTCGTACTGTGAGACTACGTCTTTCAAATTCTTGAACTGTTTAAAATATATTTCGGTATAATCATCATATATATTAACGTTTATTGCTTTTGACGAAGATGAAAAATCCATAATAATTTCATCGTCTATTATTACTTTTAAAAGGCAGCATGAAAAAGGCAACAATGCCCTGTTACCGTAATAAAGGCCGATAGTATTATTCTTTAGAGCGCTTTCAATTGATTTCATATATCATCCCTTCCCAAAGAAAAATAGCAACCAAATTATTGTAAAGATGGGTAAAAGAATTACTACCGAATATTTAATTACATAAGTAAAGAAGCTTGGCATCAAAATACCGGCTCTTTCGCTTAGGGATTTAACCATAAAATTCGGGCCGTTACCTATGTACGTCATAGCGCCGAAGAATACCGCCGCTACGGAAATCGCTCTCAGATAAATATCATCTACCGAAACAAAATGTAGAACATGAGCTTTATCGGTTACAAGAAGCGAGTATTTACCCATAGCTGCGCTTAGAAAATTCATGTATGTGGGAGTATTGTCTAGAACGGCCGAAAGCGAACCGGTTGCCCAGTAAAATACACCGGCGTTTAATTTATCGCCGAACATTCTGGCTTCATAAGCAATAATTTCTAGTGCAGGAATCATTGTGGCAAAAATTCCCGCGAACAAATATGCTACTTCTTTAATTGGTTCAAAATCAAATTCGTTATCTTTTAAAATTTTTGTATCTGCTGTTTTATATGAGAGGAAAACCACGGCAAACATTATTATTTCCCTGATGCCGAAAGGCAAATTACCGAGTTTAGGAACCCACGGAATAACCTGCGGGTCTATAAAAACCGCAGCAATAATTATTGCAAGATAAATTAAATTCTTCAACCCTTTAACTTCTATCTTACCGGAATACTCGGCATGTTTCCCGGCATTCTTCTTATTCATGGTATCGTATAAATAAAACGCCAGTAAAATAAGAAGCACGGCAGGAATCCAGATGAACCAAACATTATCGATTACCCAGAAGAAAGGCACACCGCTTAAGAAGCCGAGAAATAAAGGCGGATCACCGATTGGCGTAAGCGCCCCGCCGACATTGCTGACTATGAAAATAAAAAAAATAATATGGTACGGTTCTATCCTCTCTTTATTCATACGAATAAACGGGCGGATTAAAAGCATAGATGCGCCGGTAGTTCCGATAATATTTGAAATAACCGCACCGAAGGCTAAAAATATTACATTGGCGAGCGGAGTAGATTTCCTGTCAACTCTTATCAATATTCCGCCCGAAGCCACAAACAATGAGCTAAGCAATGCGATAAATGAAATATACTCTGCCAGAGTATGCATCAAGCTGTGATAGTTTTGTAAATAAAAAATATAATACGCTACAACAAATACTCCCAGCAAAATGGAAAT
>DAIERC010000048.1 GCA_027347125.1 Ignavibacteriales bacterium | reverse complement strand
AAATCATCCATAAACAGCTATTTACTGGGCATTGCCATCCGTTTACCCCTGCTTCTTGGAGCCATAATAATTTCTCTTGCCTTTTTGGATATAAATGATATTAGTTTTATATTTTCAGTTCTAATTTTATATATATATTTTCTAATAATCGAAATATTGTTTCTAAACATCGGAAAAAGATAAAATTTTTGTATGTTTTTAAGTAAAACCAGCGAAGTTGCGGCTGCAGCAGATACCCTGAAAAAAGCAGTTCAAAGTAGTAATAGCGACCCGAGCTGGATCATGCATCATGTGCTTGATTCAAATTCTATTAATTTTGAACCGTTCGGAACAATTTATTTGCCGCATCTTCAATTATTTGGGTTAGATATTTCCATTACGAAGCATGTTTTTTTTATCTGGATTATTGCAATTGTACTGATAGTTTTTGCACTTATTGCCGCAAAGGGGTATAAAAAATCTTTAGTCCCCAAAGGAATAAGCAATTTCCTAGAGATAATAATTATTTTTATCAGAGATGAAATAGTTAAGCCGTCAATAGGTAAAGGATACGAAAGTTATTTGCCTTACATGCTTACTTTATTCATGTTCATATTGTTGAGTAATTTATTCGGCTTAATTCCGTATTCCACTACCGTTACGAGTAATATTGCCGTAACAGCGGCGTTAGCCGGCATCTCTTTTGTCGTAACTCAATACAGCGGCATGAAAAGTTATGGTGTTCTTAAATATTTTAAAAATTTAATTCCGTCCGGTATGCCCGGATGGATTATACCAATTATAATTCCTCTGGAAATTTTAGGGCTGTTTACTAAACCTTTTGCACTCTGTATCCGTCTTTTTGCCAACATGATTGCGGGGCATATAGTAATATTTTCTTTGCTGGGATTAATTTTTATAATGCATACAATTTATGTAGCGCCAGTTTCTGTAGGCTTTGCTTTATTTATTGAGATGCTGGAACTCTTGGTTGCTTTAATTCAGGCATATGTATTCACTATGTTAACGGCTCTGTTCATTGGAATGGCCAAACATAGCGATCATTAATTGACAAACAATAGTAAAAATTATTAAGGAGTACAAATATGTTAGCTCTTGGATGGTTAAGCGCCGGAATAGGCGCCGGTCTTGTAGTTATTGGTGCCGGTATTGGAATTGGTAAACTTGCCGGTTCTGCAATGGAAGCTATGGGAAGACAACCCGAAGCAATTGCACCGATTAGAACTGCAATGATTATTGCCGCTGCTCTTATTGAAGGCGTTGCTTTCTTCGGTTTGGTTATCTGTATTTTGTTATCGTTCAAAGCAGTTTAATTTATAAAACGTTAAGGTGTTTATCCTTAATGTTAACAATTTAAATAGGAATTGATTTTATGCTAACCGTTTTTAGCTTATCAATAATCGCAATGGCTTCTGAAGGTGGCGGCAGTCTGATTGATGTTAACCCCGGGGTTATTTTTTGGACTGTTGTAACTTTTTTAATCCTTCTTTTGATTCTGAAAAAGTTTGCCTGGAAACCTATACTAACGGCTTTGGAACAAAGAGAAACCGCTATAAGGGAATCTCTTGAGAAAGCCGAAAGAGCAAAGGAAGACGCTCAAAAAGTATTGGATGCAAACCAAGCAAACCTTGCCAAGGCCGAAGAAGAATCCAAGCAAATTATTAATCAAAGCAGAGCGTACGCAGAAAAGCTGAAGGAACAGATAATACAGGAAAGCAAAGAGAACGCGAAGAAAATGATTGATGAAGCTGCCGCTGAAATTGACCGTAAGAAAGATGCCGCATTTGACGAACTGAAAAACCAGGTTGCCGAAATTGCCGTGAAAGCGGCCGAAAAGATTTTAAGAGAAACTCTTGATAATGAAACCCGGAAAAAATTGGTCGATAAATACATCGGCGAAATCGGTAAAAACTAACTATGAGCGAATATAAAGTCTCACATAGATATGCCGTCTCACTGCTTGAATCGGCGGTTGAGAAAAATATACTCGATGCGGTTTCGAAGGATATTGAACTGATTGCCAATACGCTACATGCCAACAAACAATTGGTGCACGTAATTTCAAGCCCTATTATTAAACCGCCTTTAAAGCTGGCTATACTGGATGAAATATTTCAATCGAGGGTTACCGCCGAAACAATTAAGTTTTTGCATTTCCTGGTTGAAAAAAACCGTGAAGGCCTGCTTGAAAGTATAGTTTATTTGTTCATGGAATTAAAAGATGAAAAGCTGGGTATAATAAACGTTGAAGTAAAATCTTCAATTCCTTTCAGCGAAGGACAGGTTAAAGAATTAAAAGATAAACTTGAAAGTTATTTAAATAAAAAAGTAAGATTCAGTTTTCAAATTGATGAATCGATGTTAGGCGGATTTGTAGCCAGGGTTGGCGACACTTTGTTCGACGCATCATTGAGCCATCAGCTTGAACTATTAAAGAAGCAGTTTCTCAAAGGCGGGGCTTCTCTTAATTAAATTGAGAATTTAAAAGGAAAATCATAATGGCTGAAGTAAGACCAGATGAAATTTCGGCGATACTAAGAAAACAACTTTCGGGGTTTGAAAGCGAAACCGATATTTATGATGTCGGTACTGTTTTACAGGTTGGTGACGGTATTGCCAGGGTATACGGTTTGTCTAAAGTTATGGCAAGCGAACTTGTGGAATTTCCGAACGATGTTTATGGAATGGTGCTTAACCTTGAAGAGGATAGTGTAGGCTGCGTTCTTTTCGGCGATTCTTCGCTGGTTAAAGAAGGCGATGTTGTTAAGCGTACAAAAAGAGTTGCTTCTATGCCTGTTGGTAACGAAATGCTGGGACGCGTTATCAATCCTTTGGGCATCCCGATTGACGGAAAAGGCGCGATAAATACAAAAGATTTTTTACCGATAGAAAGAAAAGCGCTGGGCGTTATTCAAAGGCAGCCCGTTAAAGAACCGTTACAAACAGGTATTACCGCCATTGATGCAATGATTCCTATCGGCCGCGGCCAAAGAGAACTTATAATCGGCGACCGTCAAACCGGTAAAACAGCCGTTGCAGTTGATGCAATTATTAATCAAAAACTAACTCATACCGAAGAAGCAAAAAGATTGGGCATTAACCCCGTCTATTGCATCTACGTAGCCATAGGACAAAAGAGTTCTACTGTTGCTCAGGTTGTTGCCAAACTGCAAGAACATGACGCGATGAAGTACACAACTGTTATTGTAGCCTCGGCCTCGGAGCCTGCACCGTTACAGTTTATCGCTCCTTACTCAGGCGCCACGTTGGGTGAATTTTTCCGCGACAACGGCAAACATGCTTTGGTTGTTTATGATGATCTTTCAAAACAAGCCGCCGCTTACCGCGAGCTTTCACTGTTGTTAAGAAGGCCTCCGGGACGTGAAGCATACCCCGGC
>DAIERC010000042.1 GCA_027347125.1 Ignavibacteriales bacterium | reverse complement strand
AATAAGATTTGTATGTATTATCGAAAAAGATACCGTACGCTTTCTTATCTCTTACTCCTATAAAAAAAGGAACAGACACATAAAGCGGATCGGCATTTCCGTCATACGCAGGATGATCGGTATTCCACATTGTGTACTGGTTGCCCAGCTTTTTAAGTGAGCCGGTTTTCTCACCAAGTCCGAAAAACTGTTCGTTGTTAAATAATTTTTTAAAACATCTTACTTCGTTTCCATCAAAACTTACGCCAAAGCTTTTACTGTCCTCGTTAATTAGATTCATATTTTTATCTAAGATGGAAACGCGGCATGGTGTTTTTTTAATCTCGATATTTAAATAACCGGTTGAAAGCAGGTAATAATTTCCTTTATCATAAAATTCGAATGGAATATCTTCCGAGTTTTTATATACAACGGCATAAGAAGGCGCTTCCGAAAACTCATGCTTATCGGTATATCTGAACCGGACAATGCTGCTGTCTATTATATAAATATTTAATAATGAGTTTGAAAGTTTAAATTCAATTTCATTACCCGATTTATTATACGACTCAATATTTCCCGCAAACTTAAATCCGGCCTTCGCAGGAGTTATGAAAACAACTGCGACTAGAATGATTAAATATTTTTTCATATTAGCCCCGATTATAAAAATCGTTTTGGTTTATAGTCATTTAAATAGGAGATAACTTAGCTAGCCAAAATCTTTCCGTCTACAACAGGCGTAACACAAATAAGCGGGTTCTGGGGAACATCAAAATGAGAAAAAATTTCTTCAAACAATTCGAATTGCCTTCCACGTTTTTCAAGCTTTGCGAACTTAACGTATTTCATAAATCTTTCTTTTTCATCCTGCGGCGCATCGAACCTGTATGCGTTTTCAAAATCATCTGCCGCTTTGCTTTTAAGAAAATTTATCTTGTTATCGTCGCCGCCTTCCATCTCGTATGCCACGGCACGGAATTCAACAACGTAACCCCCGTTAATAACCAAATAAATATTTAAGATAACTTCATCCATTGTTTGCTTTCTTATAATGCAAAAAAAGAGGCTCCGTTTTTAACAGAGCCTCCGTTTAACAGAATTATGCTTTTGGTCCAATCATTTTTTCGGGACGAACGACCTCGTCGAATTTTTCACCGGTAAGAAGATTAAGTTCAACAGCAGCCTGCTTTAAAGTCTTGTTTTCTTTATGAGCTTTCTTTGCAACTTTAGCGGCATTGTCATAACCAATATGAGGATTCAAAGCGGTAACAAGCATAAGCGAATCATCAAGATGTTTTTTAATATTAGTTTCGTTCGCCTGTATACCTACAACACAATTATCGGTAAAGCTTTCGCATGCGTCGGCTAATAATTTTATTGATTGCAATACGTTAAAAATTATAACCGGTTTAAATACATTTAATTCGAAATTACCGCTTGCGCCTGCAAACGTAACCGCGGCGTCGTTTCCGAATACCTGAACGCAAACCATCGTCATCGCTTCTGATTGTGTTGGATTAACCTTACCGGGCATAATGGAACTGCCGGGCTCATTTTCGGGAAGCATCAGTTCGCCTATTCCGCAGCGCGGCCCTGAGCCAAGCCAACGTATATCATTCGCTATTTTCATTAAAGAAGCGGCAAGAGTTTTAAGAACGCCGCTTGTTTCAACAAGCGCGTCATGAGCTGCGAGCGCCTCAAATTTATTTCTTGCGGAAGCAAAAGGTTTGCCCGTAAGCTCCGCAATTTTTGCCGCCGCTTTAACAGCGAATTCGGGATGAGTATTTAAACCTGTTCCCACCGCCGTTCCGCCCAACGCTAATTCATTCAACCTAGTTAAACAGCCATTAATTCTTTCAAGGCCGTTTGTAAGCTGCTGAACGTAGCCGGAGAATTCCTGTCCCAATGTAAGCGGAGTAGCATCCATTAAATGAGTTCTGCCAATCTTAATTATATTTTTAAACTCTTCCGACTTTTCACTTAACGCGTCTCTTAGTTTTGTTACCATTGGAATTAAACGACGATGAATTTCTTCAACAGCCGCAATGTGCATGGCGGTTGGGAAAGTATCGTTTGACGATTGAGCTTTATTTACGTCGTCATTCGGATGAACCGGTTTTTTGCTACCCAGTTGTCCGCCCGCAATTTCAATTGCACGGTTTGAAATAACTTCGTTAGCGTTCATATTTGTTTGAGTACCCGAGCCGGTTTGCCAAACAACAAGCGGAAAATGCTCGTCAAGTTTGCCTTCAATTACTTCGTCGGCAGCTTTAACTATAAGTTCGGCTTTATCCGCCGGAAGAATACCCAACTCTTTATTTGTAAGAGCAGCGGCTTTTTTCAATATACCGAGCGCCCTTATTAGTTCGCGGGGAAATCTTTCTCCGCCTATTTTAAAATTCATTAAAGACCTGGCGGTTTGTGCACCGAAGTATTTATTGTTGGGAACTTTTATTTCGCCCATGCTGTCTGTTTCAATTCTGTATTCCATTTTCCACTCCGTTTAATTTCTTTATCCAATAAAAATATGAGAAGATCTTAATTCTCTTCAGGATAAAATTAGATGTTAACAATTTAATTAGAGTACAATTAATTTACTACTTTGATGGCTCTAATTATTGAATAAAATTTTCCAGGAATTCTTACGCTTAATATCTTACCGGACGTTTTTCTTCTCCGGAGTTACTAAAACACACAAAACTCTGCAAATTATTTTATTAATCACCTAATATTAGTTCGGATTTTGCTCTAACTCAAATATTGTAATTGAAAATTTAATTATTTAATGGCAGAAAAAAATTGTTATTTCAAGATTTTTACGAATAACGTCTTACTGAAAGGAATTGGAAAAGATGCTTACTTCAGGACCTTCGGAAAAAGCAAGAAAGTATATTGAGTCGCAAACAAATTTAAAGGAATTGAATAAAAAAGGCAGGGAGTTATTTCTTGGGCCTTGTGTTACTATTTCAAGAGAAACCGGTGCCGGTGCGGATAAAGTTAGTGAGTCGCTTATCGAATTTCTTCAGCCTTACCTGGAACAAGATGTTGAATGGGCGGTTTTTGATAAAAATTTAATTGAAAAAGTTTTGCAGGATCATCATCTGCCCCAGCATCTAAGCAAACTTATGGCCGAAGAAAAATATTCCGCGGTAAAATCAATAATGAATGAAGTTTTAGGCGGCGAGCCGGGAATATGGAGCCTGGTTCATAAAACAACCGAGACCATTCTTCAACTTGCGCAAATGGGTAATGTAATAATTCTAGATCGCGGGGCAAACGTTATTGCATCTAAATTAGAAAACTCTTTTCATGTAAGGCTTGTTGCTCCAATCGAAGAAAGGGTTTCTCATATCCAGGAGATTTATAATCTCGATAAAAAGGAAGCCGTGGATTTAATTAAAAAAGAAGATATGGACCGGAAAAATTATGTGATGACTTATTTTCACAAAGATATAAGCGATCCTCTTCAGTACCACATTGTATTAAACACCGGTTTAATAAGCGATAACGAAGCCGCCCAAATTATCGGCAGTTCCTTAATGAAAAAGATGCCCCAATTCTTTGAAAAGGTAAATTGAAAATTTTTACATGTATTTTTTTACATATAAAAATTTTGCGGCTCTCGTTTAGTTTCCGAAACATGCTTGCCTCATTAATGTTATTTCAAGTGAGTGAAAAAATAGTTATATTATTTTGTAACTATCCTGTATTATCCTGAGTATTTAATTAACTACTTGTTAATTAGATTGGAGGTGATCGAATGATAGTACAAGGCGCATTTGAAAAGGCGAGGCTCTACATTGAATCCCGCTCAAAGAGTTCTGAGCTTAACCGCCATCGTGTAAAGCAAGGTCCTTGCATTACAATATCCCGCGAAACAGGCGCAGGCGCTGACCGCGTAAGCGAAGCAATAATTGAATTCTTTAAACCCTTCAATGATGAATACATTCACCCATGGACGGTTTTCGACAAAAACCTCATCGAAAAGGTTATAGAAGATCATCATTTGCCGCATAAACTTAGTCAGTATTTTATTGAAGATAGACTTTCCGAGCTAAAATCTACGGTGAACGAACTTCTCGGTATTCATCCGCATACGTGGCTTCTTGTAAGCAAAACTACCAGTACAATTTTGCAATTGGCTCATATAGGCAATGTTGTTATTGTTGGAAGAGCTGCCAATATAATAACCGCGGGTCAAAAAAATGCCTTCCACGTAAGACTTGTGGCTCCGATGGAAAATAGGATTAAACACGTCGAGGAAATTTGCGACAAAACGAGGAAAGAGGCCATCGAGTATATTCATAAAGAAGACCAGGCTAGAAGTAATTATTTAAAGAAATACTTCAATAGAGATGTAAATGATCTTAGTTCTTACCACCTGGTAATAAACACGGGTTTAATTCCTTATGAAAAGGCAGCAAGATATATATGCGAGGCGGTAATGGAAACTTTCCCGGAACTTTTTCCGCAGCACATTTTTTCTTCCGAATATGATTATGCTTAGCCATAA
>DAIERC010000040.1 GCA_027347125.1 Ignavibacteriales bacterium | reverse complement strand
GAAGGTACATGAAGAATAAACTGGCAAGCGGCGAAAAGAAAATAATAATAAAACTTCCTCCGCATGCAATTGCTTTAAGTTCGCTTAACGAGCTGGAAGAAAAAAAATTATGGCAGCAGGGATTAATAAAAGAATACCATAGTGAAATAACAGAAATCATAAGAAAATATTTTGAAGAACGATTTAAACTTCCCGCGTTGGAACTAACCACCTCGGAGGCTACTTTGTTATTACGCCAGAGAAAGGAAGCCGGACCTATACTGGATATTACCTATAACTTCCTTACCAACGCAGACATGGTAAAGTTTGCTAAGTTTAATCCGGCTTCATCAATTAATGAAGAGATGATGAAACAAGCTTATGAAATAGTAAACAAAACGGTGCCGGAAGAAAGCAGCGAGGTTGAAGATGTTCGGTGACGTAACATTTGCTTACCCGTTGATTCTTTTCTTCCTGGTAATTGTTCCCCTGATGCTGGTGTGGTACTGGATAACCGGTAGAAAAAAACAGCCGTCTATAAAATATTCGTCGTTAAAAATTTTTAAATCGCTCCCGTCATCATGGAAAGAAAAATTAAAGCATGTTCCGGCGGTGCTTAGAGCTCTTGCGGTTGGTTTGCTTATTGTTGCGCTGGCGCGCCCGCAAAGTTATTCTTCTGGGCAAAATATTACCACCGAAGGAATTGATATAGTTATGGCTCTGGATATTTCCGGTAGTATGATTTCGGAGGACTTGAAGCCCAACAGGGTTGAAGCCGCAAAAAAAGTAATTGATAATTTTATTGACGGTAGACCGAACGACAGGATAGGGCTTGTTGTTTTTGCAAGAGAAGCGTTTACGCAATGCCCGTTAACAATTGATCATACGGTATTAAAAAATTTACTCAAAGATGTTGAGCCGGGAATGGTTGCCGACGGTACGGCTATCGGTAACGGGCTTGCGGATGCGGTTAACAGATTAAAAGACAGCAAAGCGAAAAGTAAAGTTATTATTTTACTTACGGACGGCATGAACAACGCCGGTGAGATTGACCCGTTAACTGCTGCGGAAATTGCAAAAACTTTTGGCATTAGAGTTTACACAATCGGCGTAGGCACCGAAGGGCAAGCGCCTTACCCGGTTCAAACTCCTTTTGGCATTCGTTATCAAATGATGCCGGTTCAGATTGACGAAGGGCTTCTTCAAAAGATTGCTGATGTTACCGGTGGCCAATATTTTCGTGCAACAGACAACCGGACGTTGAAAAATATTTATCATAGGATCGATCAGCTTGAAAAGTCCAAAATTGAAGTTACATCATATCGTAACGCCGCCGAATTATTTTACGGCTGGCTTGGCGCGGCTATGGCGCTGCTTCTTTTGGAAATGATTTTATCAAAAACCGTACTTAGAAAAATACCGTAAAGCTTAATTAATATTTTAATAAGATAAAAGAAAATATATGTTCCGATTTGCGCATCCTGAATATTTACACGCATTATATGTAATACCGGTTTTGGTACTGCTTTATTGGTATATAAGCCGGAATAAGAAAAAGCTGCTTGAAAAATTTGCCGATAGGAAACTGCATGAAACTTTATTGCCGGCGTACAGCAGGCTAAAAGGATTACTCCGTTTTCTTATTGTTCTGACGGCTATATTTTTATTAATTATTGCCGCCGCCGATCCGCAGATAGGTACAAAAATTGAAAACGTTAAGCAAAGCGGAATTGACGTTTATATTTGCCTTGATGTTTCTTTAAGCATGCAGGCCCAGGATATAAAGCCAAGCAGGCTGGCAAAAGCAAAATATGAAATATCGAATCTTATCAACAAGTTGCGCGGCGACAGGCTGGGCTTAATAGTTTTTGCCGGCGAACCTTATATCCAATTTCCTTTAACTTCAGATTATTCCGCGGCGAATCTTTTCCTTTCCGCCGTTAGCGTAAACTCGGTTCCAGATCAGGGTACAGCTATTGCCGCAGCTATCAATATGGCCGTAAAATCTTTTGATTATAATTCCAAAATGGAAAAGGTTATTGTAATTATTACAGACGGCGAAGATCATCAAGGAAATTTACAAGACGCTATTGATAATGCAAAATCAAAAGGAATAAAAATTTATACTATCGGCCTCGGTTCGCCGGAAGGTGTTCCGATTCCTATGTACGATCAGCAAGGCCAGCAAGTAGGGTTTAAGAAAGATGAAAGCGGTAATATTGTGCTTACAAAGTTAGATGAAGCCACATTAAAAGATATCGCTTCGCAAACCGGCGGGAAATATTTTAGAGGTTCCAATTACCAGGATGAACTTGACCTAATTTATAAAGACCTGTCATCATTAAAGAAAACCGAATTCGGGGAAAAAAGAGTGACTAACTATGAAGATAGGTTTTATTATTTTTTAGCACCGGCAATTATTTTATTGCTGCTTGAGTTCTTTATTTCGGAACGAAAATCGCCATGGCTTAGTAAACTAAATAAAAAATTCGGAATTGAAGGTTAAAAAAAAAAAATATGAAACACGTTGCCAACATAGTGATTCTTATTCTTGTCATCGCGTCTTCGGTAGCTGTTAAAGCTCAAAGCGCAAGGTCATCGGTAAACAAAGGTGTTGATCTTTATAAAGAAAAAAAGTTCGTTGATTCTGAAGTTGAGTTTAAAAAAGGACTGGAAAAATCTCCGAGCAATTTTCAGGCTAATTACAATTTAGGTGATTCTTTTTATAAACAGGGTAAGTACGAAGAAGCCTTAAAATCCTTTTCGTCGGCTCTTTCAAAGACGAATAACAACGAGTTGAAATCGAAGGTTTTCCATAATATCGGGAACGCCTTATTAAAATCGGATAAGATAAAAGAAAGCGTGGGCGCTTATATAAATTCGTTAAAACTTGATCCTAACAACGAAGCAACAAAATATAATTTGTCTTATGCCCTTAATATGCTGAAAGATAAAAACAAGCAGAATAAAAACGATAAGAACAACAAGAATAATAAAGACAACAAAAACAATAAGAACAATCAGAATCAAAACAATCAGCAGAACAAACAGGATCAGAATAAAAATAAGAACGACCAGAATAAACAGAATAAAGACCAACAAAACAAAGATCAACAGAACAAACAGCAGAATAAGGATAACCAGAATCAACAGCAGAAAAACCAGCAGCAGAATCAGCCTCAGCCTAATAAAATATCGAAACAACAGGCCGAAGCTATTCTAAATGCTTTAAATAATAACGAACAGGATTTGCAGAAACAATTAAGAAAAGCAAAAGGCTCGCCCATAAAAAATGCTAAGGATTGGTAAAATATTTTTTAGGTTATAAAACTAAAATTTAAAGATTTTAATAAAGACTATGATAAGAAGATATATATTTTTATTCACTGTAATGCTGCTTGCAACAGGCATTATCCAAGCGCAAAGTTTTACTGCGTCTGTTAGTAATACAACAGTTGGAGAATACGACCAGTTTCAAGTGTCATTTACATTTCAGGCACAGGACATTAACGGTGTCGGGAATTTTAGAGCTCCCGGTTTTAACAATTTCATGGTTTTATCCGGGCCGAACCAATCGACTAGTATGCAAATTATAAACGGTGCGGCTTCAGGCTCAAGAACATTTTCTTATTATTTGCAACCGAAAGGAATGGGCAAATTTACAATCAGCAGCGCGTCGATAGATGACAATGGTAAGACTTATAAAACCGAACCGATTACTATTACTGTTGTAAAGGGCACACCCAAACAAGCGCCGCAGGCAGCGCAGCAAGGCGGCTCTACAATTTCCGAAAAGGAAATTGGCGATAACCTTTTTATAAAAGCAACGGCCGACAGGCAAACCGTTTATATGGGGGAACAGATTACGGTAACATACAAACTTTATACGCGGCTCGGCATCGCTTCACAAATGGCTGTGAACAAACTTCCTTCCTATGAAGGTTTTTGGGCCGAAGAAATAAATGTACCGAACACAATTACTTTTTCCACTGAAGTTATAAACGGCAAGCAATACCGTGTAGGTTTGTTAAAGAAAGTTGCTTTGTTCCCGTCGCAGCTTGGCGAATTATCGGTAACCCCGCTGGTTCTTGATGTTCCTGTGCAGATTCAACAAAAAAGAAAAAGTTCAGGCAATATTTTCGACGATTTTTTTAACGATCCGTTCTTTAATAATGCGCAGACGGTAAATTACAACGCTAAGTCGAATACGCTTAAAGTAAGAGTGCTTCCGCTTCCTTCGCAGAACGTTCCGAAATCATTTAACGGTTCAGTAGGCGATTATACAATGAACTCTGAAATAAGCACCACAAATACAAAAACAAACGAACCGATTTCATTGAAGATAGATCTTAGCGGTAAAGGAAATATTCAGCTTTTAAATATGCCGGAAATAAATTTTCCCCCCGCATTTGATAAGTTTGAACCCAAAACATCGGAACAAATAAACCGCGACGGCACAATTACAGGTAAAAAAACTTTTGAATATCTTATAGTTCCAAGGACCGTAGGCAAACAGGAAATTCCACCGATTGAGTTTTCGTGTTTTAATCCGTCAAAAAAATCATATGTTACTTTAAAAACTCCGGCTTACGATATTAGTGTAGCGCAAGGAACAAATATTAAAGGCGATAATGTTGCCGGATACTCAAAGGAAGAAATCAAGGTGCTAGGGCAGGATATCCGGTATATAAAAACCAACACGAATGATTTATTTAAAGGCAGCGCGCTAGTTATCAACAGCGTTGGTTTTTGGACCGCAACCGGCTTGCCTTTGTTGCTGCTTGCCGGGTTGATAGTCTGGAAAAAACGTGATGATAAACTTAGCAGCAACTTACAGTTGCTTCGTTACCAGAGGGCAGAAAAGGTTGCGCGGTTACGTTTCAAAACCGCAAAAACTCTGATGGAAGCAAACGACCAGGCCGCTTTTTATACTGAAATTTCCGCTGCGCTGTTCGGGTACCTTGAGGATAAACTTCATATTCTGAAATCCGAAATATCATTGGAGAAAGCGGTGGAAGAGCTTGAAAAAAGAAATATCGACGCTTCAAAGATTGATACGTTAAAAGATTGTATTGAGAAATGTGAATTTGCCCGGTTTGCTCCGAAGGGAGATGCGGTTGCGGCGATGAATGATATGTATAACGAATTAACTAATGTTATAATCGAAATTGAAAAATCCATAACCTCCAGGAAAGTTGCTTAAGATGAGACAAAGAATTATAAAAATATACGGGGCTATATTTTTCGGAATAATCTTTTTAATAAGCTCGTCACCTTTGTTTGCTAACCAGGCAGAAGAATTACTGAAACGCGGAGATGATTTTTACCAGCAAAAACAATATGATAAGGCAATTGAAACTTATCAGGATTTAATTAACCTCGGTTATGAAGGCACTTCTCTTTATTACAACCTTGGTAACGCGTATTACCGCGAAGGTAAAATCGGTTATTCGATTTTATTTTATGAAAAAGCTTTAAGGCTTTCTCCCGGCGATAACGATGTGCATCATAACTTATTGATTGCCAACAGCAGGACCGTAGATAAAATTGATACAATGCCCAGGTTCTTTCTCTTCCAGTGGTGGGAAGATTTACTTGCACTTTTTTCCGTAAACGGCTGGACGTATACGGCTTATATTTTTTACATCGTTTTGCTTCTCGCAATCGGTTTATACTTTTTCGCTAAGAAATCAAAAATACAACGGTATTCATTTTTCGGCGGGTTAGCTTCGCTTTTGTTGATGATAATTACGCTTACTTTATTAATCATCAATTTAAATAGGGAGCTTAACGTTAAGAAAGCAATAGTGGTTGTGCCAAATGCAACCGTAAAACTTTCTCCTGACCCCACAAGCAACGACGCTTTTATTGTGCACGAAGGATTAAAAGTAAGAGAAGAAGACCATGTTGATAATTGGGTTAAGATAAGGCTAATCGATGGGAAAGAAGGCTGGCTTCAGAAAAATGCCATGGCAACCATTTGAATTTTTAATTCTTAATTTTTAATTCTTAATTTTATCCCGTAACTGTTTTATAGTGCGGGATTTTTTAATGTTTTTCGTATTATTAAATAATTGATTAGCTGACTTTTATAGGTTATTTTTACATCATGAATCCCAAAAAATATAATAATTTAAAACTGGCTATCGGCATATCTAAAGGTATATCTAGCTTCATCTTGTTATTCTTGTTTGTTGCTTCGGGTTATAGCTTAGCGCTTCAATATTATTTAGCGGCTTACACAAATAATAGTTACCTGATGTTTATAATGTTTTTTATGACGATAGGTTTTGCCGGCGGGGTTGTTTACTTTCCGGTTAACTACTACACCGAATTTTACCTGGAGCATAAATACAATCTTTCAAATCAAACTTTCTGGAAATGGATTTGGGAAGATCTTAAAGGTGTTCTTGTTTCTCTGTTAATCGGTGTTCCGGTATTGCTTATTTTCTTTTTCTCGCTTAATAAGTACGGCAATATGTGGTGGCTTCCTTTTGCAATAATATTATTTTTAATTTCGGTTATACTTGCGCGGGTTGTTCCGGTTATAATACTTCCTCTTTTTTATAAAATCACACCGTTAGAAGACGAATCGTTAAAATCGAAAATTAATAAACTCGCCGTTGAAGCCGGTATTAAGGTTGAGAATGTTTACAAGTTTAACATGAGTAAGAATACCAAAAAAGCAAACGCTGCTTTTACCGGAATCGGAAAATCCAAAAGAATTTTATTGGGCGATACTCTTGTTGATAATTATTCACAGGATGAAATAGAAACCGTAATTGCCCACGAGCTGGGGCACTACAAAAAGAAACATATAATCAAAAATATTTTTATAGGAACCTGCTCAAGTTTTTTTATGCTTTTTTTAATCGCATATTTATATGATGTTTCACTTGGCTGGTTCAATTTTAAATCGATAGTTCAAATAGCCGCTTTGCCTTTGCTTTCGTTGTGGGCAATGTTTGTCGGTGTTTTTTTAACTCCGCTTACAAATATTTTATCGAGGAAATTCGAATATGAAGCCGATGAATACGCAATTCGCTCAACCCGTAAAAAAGAAGCCTTTATTGCGACGCTTGAAAAATTAACAGATCAAAACCTGGGCGACAGAGAGCCGCATCCCTTGGTGGAATGGTTTTTCTACAGTCATCCTTCAATAAAAAATAGAATATCGGCCATCAATAAAATTATTCTTCCTGCTTTTACTCCCTCTGATAAACCCGATGATAATTTAAACTATGAAGGTAATTAAGTGATCTCGTATTTTAAGCTGTTATTAATTGTAATATACACTATCATAGTTTCCTTCTTTGCACTGATTGCCGGGATTGTGGACAGAAGCCATAATCTTTATTTTAAATTATCCAGAGTTTTTGGTAAAGGTATTTTGGGAATAGCCGGCGTTAAGTTAAACATAACCGGCCTGGAAAATATTAATAAAAACGAAGCGTACATTTTTGTCTCAAACAACAGCAGTCAGTTTGATATCCCAGCCGTTCAAGCGTCGGTGCCGCAACAAACAAGTATAATTTATAAAAAAGAACTGGCAAAAATCCCTTTATTCGGATGGCAGATGCGGCTTGGTCCGTACATAATGATTGACAGACAAAAAGTTGACAGCGCAATAAAAAGTATAGAGCAAGCTAAAAAATTAATGTCCGAAAAAGGGAGATCGGTTTTGCTTTTTGCCGAAGGTACGCGCAGTAAAACCGGCGAAGTGCAGCAGTTTAAAAGAGGTGCGTTTTATCTTGCCTCCAGAGTTGGATACCCGATTGTTCCTGTTTCGTTAAGCGGCACCGATAAAATACTACCCAAAGGAAAATTTAAAATAAAAAAGGGTACAATAAATATTCACTTTGCCGAACCTATTACAACCGGCAATGTAACAAACAGAAAAGAAGAAGTTGAATTAATGGAAAAAGTAAGGAACATTGTAATTCAAAATTTAAAGAAAGGTAATTGAAATGTCTGTTACCAGAAAAGATGTTGAGCATATAGCCGAACTTGCTAGATTAAAATTCAGCGGTGAGGAACTTGAAAACTTTACCGAACAGCTTAACGAAATATTAAGTTATATCGAAAAGCTAAACGAACTTGATACGGAAAATGTAAATCCTTTATCGCATCCAGTTGAAGGCGAAAATGTCTTTAGAGAAGACGTTGCCAAACCTTCGGTTAAAAGGGAAGAAGCGTTAAAAAATGCTCCCGACAGCGATGATGAATTTTTCAAGGTGCCTAAAGTTATCGGCGGTGAGTGATAAGTAATTCATATTTTTTAATTCATAATTTTTAATTATTAAATGATAGTTGGAATAATTCCCGCGCGATTCGCATCAACAAGATTGATGGGAAAACCGCTTGCAAATATCGGCGGCAAGCCGATGATTCAACATACTTACGAAAGTACTCTTAAATCTAAATTATTAAACGAAGTAATTATTGCGGTAGATGATGAGAAAGTTGCGCAAGTAGCCGAAAGCTTCGGCGCAAAGGTTGTTGTTACTCCGAAAGATATTTCTACGGGTTCAGATAGGATTGCATTTGTTGCGCGTACGCTTCCGTATGCCAAAATAATTGTTAATATACAGGGCGACGAGCCTTTTATAAAAGGTGAAATGATAGATCAGGCTATCGAACCTCTCCTATTTGATCTTACCGTTAATGTCTCAACGCTTGCAAAAAGAATCGAGTCGGTTGAAGAATTGAAATCACCCTCGGTAGTAAAAGTTGTTTTCGATTATAATAACTTTGCCCTTTATTTTTCCAGGTCTCCAATTCCTTATGTAAGAGACGCAAAAACCAATCTGGATAGAATACAAAAAGCCGAAATATTTAAACACATCGGGCTATATGTTTACCGGAGAGAATCACTTCTTAAATTTACGGAGCTTACTCCTACCGATCTTGAACAAATAGAAAAATTGGAACAGCTGAGGATGCTGGAGAACGGCTTTAAAATTAAAGTTGTTACTACGGATTTTGAAAACCTGGCTGTTGATACGCCTGATGATTTGCAGAGAGCAAGATTATTTTATGAGCGCTATATAAAAAACAACGGTGATATTTAAAATGATAAAGCCAAAGAAAATTTATTTTGCAAACGTGCCCACGCCTTTACAAGTTATTAATTTTAACGGTAACAAATTTTTAATAAAGCGCGATGATTTTACCGGTGTAGAACTTTCGGGAAACAAAATAAGAAAGCTTGAATATCTTATTTACCAGGCTAAAAAAGAAAAAGCAGATTATATTTTTACTACCGGCGGTGAGCAGTCAAATCATGCGAGAGCCGCTGTAATTGCGGCTGCCCAGGCAGGCCTGAAATCGAAAATATTTCTTTGGGGAAAAAATTCTTCAAACCCGGAAGGAAATTTATTCCTTGATAAAATATACGGCGCGGATGTTGTTTGCCTTAATAAAAAAGAATTTGCCGGCGTTAACGAAATAATGTTTGAGGAAAGAAAAAATTATTTTAAGAAGGGTAAAAATGTTTATGTAATTCCCGAAGGCGGTTCAACAACACTTGGCATTTGGGGATATATTGATGTTATCGACGAACTGAAAAAACAAACTGACCTAAAGAAAATAAAAGGTATTGTATGCGCTGCCGGCTCAGGCGGAACGGCTGCCGGTTTGCTTGCTGGTTTAGCTTTTGCGGGTCTGGATATTAAGGTTTACGCCGTTAACGTTCTTTATAACAAAACCGTAATAACAAATAAAATTCTTAATCTTGCTCGCGGGTGCGTTTGGGACTATAAGCTTCCTAATGAAATTACCGAAGACAATCTTGTTGTTCTAGACGGATACTCAAACGAAGGATATAAAAAGATTTCTTCGAATAAAATTAATCTTATAAAAAAGTTCGCTAATTCCACCGGCATACTTTTAGACCCCGCTTACACAGGCAAAGCGTTTTATGCATACAAAGAAAATTTTCTAAATAAGAATCTCGGTACGAAGTATATTTTCCTCCACACCGGCGGGTTGTTTGGTGTGTTCGGTAAAAGGAAAGAATACCTTGAGCTTAAATGAGAGGGAGATTACGTTTAATATTTTGCCTGATAACTATATTAGCCTTATTTTTACCCTATGAATTGTATCTTCTGTAATATAATTAACCGTAACTCAAACGCCGAAATTTTATTTGAGGATGATGATATCATTTCTTTTCTCGATATTCGCCCGGTTAATTTCGGGCATACCCTGGTTATTCCCAAAACGCATTATGAAAATTTTTTAGCTGTTCCCGATGATATCTTGGCTAAATTAATTAAAACTACAAAATTGCTGTCGGTTGCTATTGTGAAAAGTTTAACTCCCGACGGTTTCAATGTTATTACAAATAACGGCACGGCTGCAGGGCAGTCGGTGTTCCATTTTCATTTTCACATTATCCCGAGTTATGATGAAGATGATTTTAAATTTAAACTTAACCTAAAAAATTATCTCGATAGCTCTATGCGGGAGTACGCAGATAAAATTCGTTCGGAAGTAAATTCTTAAAGGATGCAAAATATGGAAAACAAAATTAGAGTGTTGGTTGCTAAAGCAGGCTTAGACGGGCACGATAGAGGCGCGAAGGTTATTGCCGCGGCATTAAGAGACGCCGGTATGGAGGTTATTTATACGGGATTAAGGCAAACGCCGGAAATGATAGTGGAAGCCGCTGTTCAGGAAGATGTTGATGTTATCGGTATAAGTATCCTTTCGGGTGCACACATGACAATATTGCCGAAGATTTTAAACTTGATGAAAGAAAAAGGACTGAACGATGTCCTTTTAACCGGTGGCGGAATTATCCCCGAAGAAGATATTACCGAATTAAAAAAGATGGGGGTAGGCGAGCTGTTTACTCCCGGTGCGCCTACCACAGCAATAGCTGAATATATTAAACAATGGCGTGAATCTAACCCGAAAGAATAATTTTAATTTGTCGCCTGGCCAATAATAATAATTTAAGATGAAATAAGTTTGGACGACAACTTGGGGAATATTTATAATGTAAGTTGATTAGAAACTTAATACGTGAAAGTTAATTCCATCGATAGTTAAAATGGTTATAAGTATAATTTAAAAACAGCTATTCTCTTATGACCTTGTTGATGTATTTTTCCAGCCAGGTTCTTAAAAGATTACATCCCTAATTTCCCTTTCTTATTATGAAACAAAATAAACACATCATTTATAAAAAAACTTTAAAATTCGTATATATTCGGTTTTAAATATCGGCATATAAGTTGTGTTAATTAATATGCAAAAATTGTGGAAAGTGTAATGGCTAAGTATTTTTTAATTATAAGTTTTACCCTATGCGCTCTTAGTTTTTCCCATGCCCAGGTTAATATTGATCTTCCCGACATAACTTATAATTCGGGAGCCGATACGCTGCTGGTTCCGGTTAACGTTACTAACTTTAACAACATCGGCGCAATTAGTCTGGTAATAAAATATGATACGAGCGCTGTCCGTTTTTCCGGCATAAAAAATTCTCCCTCGCACGGAACTTTTATTTACAACGAAAACACTAACGGTAGTATTATTATAAGCTGGTACGATTTTAATCCGATTAATCTTGCAGGCGGTACGCTTTTGAACCTGGTTTTTACAAATCTAACTGGAAACAGCGCTCTTCAATTTGAAACATCAAATTGCGAGATTGCCGATACTTCATTAACCGCTTTACCTGTAAATTATAATGATGGGAGCATTACAAAAACCGTTCTTCCTGTTACTTTGGGCGGAAACGTTTGGCTTGACAGCAACAACAATGGGATTAAAGATGCCGGCGAAAAGGGAGTTCAGTGGATTACCGTAGATCTCTGGAGTGGTAGCGGCCAATGGATGAAGTATACACTTACAGATTCTCTCGGCAATTTCTCATTTAGTGATCTTCAACCGGGTAATTATTACGTTGATTATATTTTGGTGGGATATAATACAAATTATAAGTTTGTTGCCGAAGGCGTTGGTAACGATCCTACGGTAAATTCTCATGCAGTATTAGTTACAGATACAACGGCTAAAACTTCTAACATCGATATACCATCCGGCCAGGCATACTTATACGCAAATGCCGGACTTGTGTTTAAAACAGTTGCCGGAGTAA
>DAIERC010000033.1 GCA_027347125.1 Ignavibacteriales bacterium | reverse complement strand
AATCATGTTGAAGATGAAGCTACGCTTTTAGCTAGAAAAGAATATCTTGATGGAATAGGACGATAGTTTTATTTCAATAAAAGGGCGCTTTTGTGCCCTTTTACGTTTTTATTTTAACAATACGTTTCATTTTATACTTCTTTTTTAATTCAGACCATTTTAGAGAAATGATAATTTTCAATTTCTCACAATTGAAAAAATAAGCATACCCAAATATTTACCGAATTTTAATATCTGCCTCTTTTATACAATCCTTTGCAATTTTTCGATTAATACATAAATAAATGAACGATTGGCACAAAATTAGAGAATACAATGTAAAAATTAATAAGACTTATAAATCTAAAAATTTTTACGAATAATCTTTAACGTATTATAAGGAGAATAAAACAATGGCTATCAAGATAACTGAGGAATGCATCAATTGCGGAGCATGCGAACCAGAATGTCCGAATAATGCAATTTATGAAGGCGGAAACAACTGGGAATTTGGTGGTAATTCATATGGCGAAGGTGATGCTGCTCCATCCGGTGCTACTGGTTTCTATTCAAGCGATTATTTCTACGTAGTACCTGATAAATGTACTGAATGCAAAGGATTTCACGATGATCCTCAATGCGTAGAAGTTTGCCCGGTTGAATGCTGCGTTCCGGATCCGGCTCATGCTGAAGACGAAGCTACACTTCTTGCTAAAAAAGAACACTTGGACAGTTTAGGCCGCTAGACTTATCGGACAATAAAAATTAATTAGGGCGTCATTTGACGCCCTCTTTAATTTTAAATTCACACAAAAGTTTTTTCCGTTCTGTAAAATTCTAATTCTACATTTTGACGCACAGCCTTTAACCTTTCTTAATTCTTGTTTAAGTTGCAACCATCATATTTCTATATAACATAAATTTTAACTTTGGGATAAAACTGTGAAAATCGGTAAGTATGAACTCGATATAATTAATTCCGGTTTCTTTTCTTTAGACGGCGGCGCGATGTTCGGCATTATTCCAAAACCGCTTTGGCAAAAAACAAATCCGCCAGACGAAAGCAACAGAATAAAACTTGCCACAAGAAATATTCTGCTTCGTTCCGGTAAAAAAATAATTTTGATTGATACCGGGATGGGAACCAAGTGGGATGACAAATCGGTAAAGATATATGATATTAACCAGAACGAACATTCGCTCGAATCCGGATTAACAAAAGCAGGCATTAAGCCTGGCGATATTACCGACGTGATATTAACACATCTTCATTTTGATCATACAGGCGGCTCTACTAAATTTGAAAACGGAAAAATTGTGCCGGCTTTTTCAAATGCCAAGTACTACGTTCAAAAACAAAATTACGAATGGGCTGTTAATCCTTCCGAAAGAGACAAAGGAAGTTACCTGAAAGAAAATTTTATTCCTCTTATGGAAGAAGGCGTATTAAATCTAGTTAAAGGTGAAGAATTTTTTGACGATGAAATTCAATTCTTAATTATTAACGGGCATACATTCGGTCAGCAGCTTATAAAAATTTCCGATTCATCAAATACGCTTCTTTACGGTTGCGACTTGTTCCCAACCACATCCCATATTCCGCTTCCATACGTTATGGGTTATGATCTTCAGCCGCTGATTACTGTGACTGAGAAGAAAAAAATTCTTGCGGAGGCGGTTGATAAAAACTGGCATTTATTTTTTGAACATGATCCTGAAACCGCAAAGGCAAATGTTAGCAGAACAGAGAAAGGCTACATGGTTAATGATAAATTCAAACAGCTCTAAATCTATAGACTTAACGGAATTTCAAAAAATATGTAATATTAGTGAACTTAAAGAAAATAATGGAAAAAAATTTATAGTTAATTATGTAGAGATTGCCGTTTTTAAAGTTAACGGCGAAGTTTTTGCGCTTAACAATATTTGTCCGCATCAGCATAGCGCGCTTATCTACGACGGTTTTATAGAAGAAGGATGCGTCGTTTGCCCCGCGCATGGCTGGATGTTCGATTTGAAAACAGGTAAGCTGCCTACCGGCGGAAAAGGGTTGGATATTTATCATGTTCAAGTTAGTGAGGGAAACGTATTTGTTAAAGTTCCCGAAAAGAAATTCAACTGGTAAAATTGTAAAAATTAATCATGAAAATTACTAACGAAATAGTAATGCATAAAGCTAAAGCAGTTGGATTTAACATGATCGGATTTGCCGAATATGAAGCACTCGGCGATGAGGTTGATAGGCTTAATGAATGGTTGTTTAATAACTACCAGGCCGGCATGGAATATATGAAGAGGAATGTTGAGAAAAGAAAAGACATCAGAGAAGTTCTTCCGGAAGTTAAAAGTGTTATTTCACTGGGGTTAAATTATTTCGTGCCTGGAAAATATTTAGGCCGTGAAAATACGGGGAAAATTTCCCGCTATGCGTGGGGAACGGATTATCATCTGGTTATATGGGAAATGCTTGGCGAGTTGGAAAATGAGATGCGTGAAATTGATCCGGCGTTCGATTCAATATCGTATGTTGATACAGGCCCGGTAATGGATAAAGTATGGGCAGTTAAATCTGGTTTGGGATGGATGGGGAAACACACAAACGTAATTACAAAGGAATTCGGAAGCTGGATTTTTTTAGCAACTGTAATTACAAATTATGAGTTTAATTATGCCCAGGAAATGCCCGATTATTGCGGTACCTGCACCGCTTGTATTGATGCTTGTCCGACCGGTGCGATAATTAATCCATATCTGGTTGACTCGAACAAATGCATTTCTTACCTCACTATAGAAAATAAAAAAGAAATACCAAATGAATTTAATGGGAAGTTTAATGATTGGTTATTCGGGTGCGATATATGCCAGGACGTTTGTCCGTGGAATATTAAATTTGCAGAAGAAACTTCAAACAGAGAATTTTATCCTTCCGAAAGAAAAACCGAGATTGATCTGAATGAAGTGTTGCAAATGGAAAACAGCGAGTTTAAGAAAAGGTTTGAGAGAAGTCCTATAAAAAGAGCCAAGCTTAAAGGGCTAAAACGTAACGCCGAGTTTTTAATTAATTCTAAAAAATAATTATAGTTCCCCTTGTATATTATTCCGAAGTTCATGAACGCAGAAAACAATATCATCCTTTTCGCGGAAAAATTAGCTGCTGGAAATATGGATACTCTACATTATAAATATTGTACTTGATTTGATACAACTCGCTCTTCAAAATTATTAAGGAAAAATTTTGAACCCTTGGAACAAAAATTGAATCTTATAGAATTGAATAACAAGGGTTTCCAGAAAGTTTTAGAAGGTGCCCCGATTCGCGATTGGCTTGTTTTTAAACGAACAATTTAACCTTTTGCTAAGCGGCTAAAGGTATTTTGAGATTGAAAATTTATTGTTTGCTGTTTTGCCGAAACTTTAATTGATTAAATAAAAATTTTAAAAAATAATTTATTACTGGTTAAAAGGAGAATTTATGTCATCAGAAAATCATCATAAAATAGCGATAATTGGCTCCGGCCCCGCTGGTTTTACAGCAGCTTTGTATACCGGCAGAGCAAATCTAAATCCGGTTATGTTTGAAGGAATGCAGCCAGGCGGACAATTGACTATTACTACGGAAATTGAAAACTACCCAGGTTTTGAAAATGGCATTATGGGCCCGGAACTAATGGATGTTATGAGAAAGCAAGCTCAAAGATTCGGCGCCAAATCCATTTACAAAGAAATTACGGAAGTAGATTTTTCAAAAAGGCCCTTTTTGCTTAAAACTTATGATGATGTTCATACGGCGGACGCGGTTATTGTTGCCACCGGTGCTTCGGCAAGGCTTTTGAATTTACCCAGCGAAAATAAATTTATGGGTTACGGTGTTTCTGCGTGCGCAACTTGCGACGGTTTTTTCTTTAAAGATCTAAAAGTTCTGGTTGTTGGTGGAGGAGATACCGCGATGGAAGAAGCTAACTTTTTAACTAAGTTTGCATCCGAAGTTACGGTTATTCATAGAAGAGATGAGTTTAGAGCTTCAAAAATTATGACGGATAGAGTAAAGAAAAATCCCAAAATAAAATTATTAACAAACAAAATTGTAAAAGAAGTTCTAGGCACGGAACAGAACGGCCGCAAAAGTATGACGGGCGTTTTACTTGAAGATACTAAAGATCATTCGGTTACTGAAGTTCAAGCTGACGGTTTATTCATTGCGATCGGTCATAAACCTAACACAGAGATCTTTAAAAATATTTTGGATATGGATGAGACCGGATATCTAAAAGTTAAACCCGGTTCAACCTACACAAATATTCCCGGTGTTTTTGCCGCCGGTGATGTTGCCGATAAAAATTACAGGCAGGCTGTTACCGCTGCGGGTACCGGCTGTATGGCCGCGCTGGATGCAGAAAGATGGCTTGAAGCTCAAGAATAAAAAATTAAAAAAGCCGGGATAAAAATCCCGGCTTTTTTTACTTGACGATATTTTGTTCCAATTTTTTGGATATAAGATTTGCCGCGACGAATCCGATCCCTGTAAAGACAAACAGGAAAAAAGGAATCCAAAAATCTTTGTCCGTAACGTCTTGCATATACATTCCTAACCCAAGACCAATGCCAAATCCAATACACACTACGCCGATTTTAAACCATCTGTAAGTATCTTTTTTGGATTCGAAAAAATCTTTAATTGATTGGGCATCCATCCCTTTTTCAATAAGCAATTGTCTTTCTCTGGAGCGGAAATAGAAATATGTTACGAGTATTAATCCTAATACCAGAAAAAATACTATCGGTATAAATACTCCAATAATTGCGGGTGCCATATATTCCTCCTTTTGTTCTTTTCTACCTGTTGTGACTATTGTGTTCCAAATTAGGTTACATTTAATAAAACTATAATTAATTATTTCGTTATAATTTTTATGTACTAAAGCTTATGACAGTTGCTTTAACTAAAAGGTTACACATATGTAATTTTTAAATTGCGTTTCTTCCCGTGTCTGTCTATTTTACTACAGATTGATAAATCTTCTAATTTATAAGCTACGATTTGTAACCTTTGATAATTGGGGTGAGTCTTAAGTAACAAATGAAAAATCTTACTGATATAGAGATTATTGATTCCATCAAGAAAGGCAATCCATCGGATTACGCTTTGTTGATTGATAGATATAAGAACAAAGCTTTCTCTTTACTGGTAAGGATGCTGAAGAATGAAATGGAAGCCGAAGAGATACTTCAAGATTGTTTTTTGAAAGCTTATAAATCAATAGACTCTTTCAGGTACGAAGCAAAGTTCTCAACATGGTTCTACCGGATAGTATATAACACGGCGCTTACAAAGCTGTCGGCAAAGAAAAGAAAAATTGAAAATGAAATGTCATCTATTGACGAACAAATAAATCTAAGCAGCGATCTTGATTACAGGGTAACAGAAAAAGAAGATTTATCAAATTTTATACAAAAAATGATTGAGCAATTGCCGGCTAATTATGCGTCTGTAATTACAATGTTTTATCTTGATGATATGAGCTGTGAAGAAATATCGGAAGTAATGAATGTAACCGTGGCCAATGTAAAAGTAATGCTCCATAGATCAAGAAATGTTTTGCGCGATCTTTTTATAAAAAATAATTACCAGAGAGAATTATTATGAACAAGTTAAGCGATGAAGTTTTGAATAAATATATTGACGGCGAGCTTGATTTTTCTGCGATGGCGGAGGTTAATCAAATCATAAATAGTTCGATCGAAGATAAGATTAAATTAGACGCTTTGTTATCGATACACAAAGAATTAAAGGACATTAAGGAAGTAAAAGTTTCATCCGATTTTACTTCTTCGGTTATGCGTAAGTTAAACCGCAGCGTTAAATTTAAAAAAGCCGATAAAAGATTTATTGCGTTTATCTCTTCCATATTTATTGTAATAGCAGTTGGAATTTTGGGTTATGTTATTTACTTGATGATACCTCAAACGCAAGCTTCCGATTCCATAAATCAAAACGTTAATATGTATGTAAATCATTTTGCAGATATGATTGTATCGTTTTCAAATTTAGTTAATTCCAAAAACATCTCGATTATAGGTTCCGTGTTTTCATTAGGCCTGCTCGTGAGCGGTTACTTTTTCTTTGAAAGCCAAAGACAAAGTAAAAGACGGATGGGGAAATTCAACTGAAAAAATTTCCGGACCACACCTATTTAATAGCATAAAATTAAACGGCCAATTTTCGCGGCCGTTTTTTTATTTATGTGTCATAAAGATCTGCTAAATAAGTTCATTGTTCTTATATTTGCATTATAAATTAACATCATTTTTACGGCGATATAAAAAACAGGCAATTGGGATGGGAAATGTAAAAACAGGTTATGTTGCAATACTTGGAAAACCAAATGTAGGTAAATCAACTTTGATGAACACGCTGCTGGGGCAGAAGCTTTCAATTATTACTAACAAACCTCAAACTACCCGCAAAAGAATCCTTGGAATTCTTACGGAAGAAAATTACCAGATTATTTTTCTGGATACCCCAGGAATACTTGAGCCCGCTTATCTTCTGCACGAAAAAATGATGGAGCATGTGGAAAATTCGGTAAAGGACGCCGATATAGTTATCCTTATGCTGGATATAAACGCTGATCCCGACGGTATACAAACGCTTCAAGATGATTATGTTTATAAGTTTTTATTGAAAACAAAGAAAACAAAAATTTTACTTCTTAATAAAGTTGATTTAACAAGCCAGGAACACACTAAGCTTTTGATTCATAAACTGGAAGCTTCGGCATCATTTAAAGAAATAATACCAATCTCGGCATCATTAGGCTTTAACGTCTCGTCGGTTCTCTCGGCCATATTGGAGTATTTGCCGGAAGGACCCAAATATTATCCCGACGATATTGTTGCCGACGCGAATGAAAGATTTTTTGTCAGCGAGATTATTAGGGAGAAAATTTTCGAATTGTACAAAGAAGAAATCCCATACAGCTGCGAGGTTGTTGTTGAAGACTTTAAGGAAAGGGAAGACTCGAAGTATTTTATTCACGGTGAAATTGTAGTTGAACGGGAAACTCAGAAAGCTATTTTAATCGGTAAACAAGGCGCGGCAATTAAAAGATTGGGTGAAACTGCCCGGCATGATGTTGAAGATTTTCTTCAGCACCCGGTTTATCTTGAGCTAAGAGTAAAAGTTAGAGAGAAATGGCGTTCGGATGAAAACATGCTTAAATCATTCGGTTACACGCCAGATAAAGACTAAAATTTTTTAAAGATTATTTAAATTCTTAAGGGGAGCTAGGCTCTTTTTCTAATCAAATTCTACACAACATAGTTTGGTGATGGTAAAAAAATATATAGGCGAGGGAGTATTACTTTTTAACACGGTAATATGGGGTGCCACATTTGTTATTATTAAAATGGCACTTCATGATATTTCACCGATGATGTTCGTTGCAATCCGCTTTATGCTTGCGTCTTTGCTGCTGCTTCCTTTCATGATAAAAATATTAAGACGGTCTGAGAAAAAAGTTATCCTTAGCGGGGCGCTTCTCGGCTTAATGTATTTCCTCGGGTTTGCTACGCAAACAATAGGATTAAATTATACTACGGCAACAAAATCCGGTTTCATTACTGGAACGTTCGTGCTGTTTACTCCCGTGTTCCAATTGTTGTTTGAGAGAAAAAAGCCCAGCAAGGGAAATTTAATTGGTGTTGTAATTGTTCTAATCGGATTAATTATGTTATCGAGCAAAGGTAATTCCATACTCGGTATCTTTCACGAAATCGGCCAGGGTTTCAACCTCGGTGATTTCTTTACAATTCTTTGCGCAATATTTTTTGCGATGTACCTGGTTTACCTGGACATAACCAGCAGAAAATATGATTACCGTCCGCTGGTATTTATGCAGGTTTCTATAACCGGTATAAGCGGAATTATTTTCGCATTCATTTTATCTGATTCCGGGTTTGAACCTGTTCGCTTTGCGTTAAACTCTAATGTTGTGTTTGCGTTGCTTTACACATCAATACTTGCTACAATTGTTACCACAACTCTTCAAACAAAATATCAAAAAATCATTACTCCAACTAAAGCCGGTATTATATTATCTTTTGAACCAATATTTTCCATGATACTGGCGTTCATGGTATTAGGCGAGAATATTTCTCACTTTGGCTTTATAGGATGTATACTTATATTTACAGGACTTTTAGTAACCGAATTATTTGACAAATTAAAATTCAATAATGAGTAACAGCCAAACACGAGCGCAAATAATTGCCTCCGGTCTGGTACAAGGCGTAGGCTTTAGATATTTTGTGTATAGAGAAGCTGCCGCGCTTGGTTTGAAGGGCTACGTTAAAAACCTTTACTCCGGTGAAGTTTTAACTGTTGTTGAAGGAAACAAAGCGTTTATTGAAGATCTGTTTCAACAGATTAAAATAGGGCCGTCTCACGCTTCGGTTAAAAAATGTATAATTGAATGGGAACAATTTAAAGATGAGTTTAAGAGTTTTGAGGTGAGATATTGAACTTGGAATATAGAACCGGTCTTGGACTCGATGTTCATGCATTTGCCGAAAACAGGAAACTTGTAATCGGCGGCGTCGAGATACCTTATGAAAAAGGGCTGCTTGGCCATTCAGACGCGGACGTATTATTGCATGCTATTAGCGATGCGCTTTTAGGCGCCTTAGCATTGGGTGATATTGGCCAGCACTTTCCGGACACCGATCCCAAATATAAAAACGCCGATAGCAAACAACTTCTTAAATATGTTTATAGCTTAATTGTTGAAAAGGGTTATAAGCTAGGGAATGTTGACGCTATGGTTGCAATGCAAAAACCAAAATTAGCATCTTATATTAATGCGATGCGAAATATAATTGCCGGTTTGCTTGAGGCGGATGTTGAACAGATTTCAATTAAAGCTACAACTACAGAGAAACTTGGTTTCGTGGGAAGGGAAGAAGGAGTTTCAGCTTTTGCCACGGTTCTAATTCAAAAAAAATAATTTATATGATTGAACAGACGCTTGATTTTATTTCCGCTTTAAGTCCCTTCTGGATTTATGTGGCTTTATTCTTTTTTGCATTTATTGAAAATGTATTCCCACCATCTCCAAGCGACCTTGTGGTTGTTATCGGCGGCTCGCTGATTGCTACTCATTCTTTGCATTTTGTACCGACTTTAATTATAACCACCATCGGCAGCGTACTGGGTTTTATGACGTTATTTTATATTGGTACACAGCTTGATAAAAAAGTTGTAAGGGCCGGCAAGATTAAATTTATATCCGGCGAAGCACTGGACAAAGCGGAAAAATGGTTTGTTAAATATGGTTACTTTGTAATTCTTGCAAACAGATTTATGCCGGGAACAAGAACGGTAATTTCTTTTTTTGCGGGCTTAAGCGAACTTGACGCTAAAAAAACAACAATTTTTGCCTGCTTCAGCGCGCTTATTTGGAATACGGTTATAATTTATTTGGGATATGTTTTCGGAAATAATATCCATGCGGTTGATAAGTATCTTTCAACATACAGCAATATTGTCTTAATAGTTACCGGAGCAATTGTCTTAGCATTAATTGTTAAAGCAATTTTCTCCAAAAAGAAAAAATAAAGAAATTGAGATTACGACTTGTAAAATACCGAGAGCAGCTTTCGTCCGAAGAAATAAAAGAAAGACGCAAA
Organism: Ignavibacteriales bacterium; assembly: GCA_027347125.1. Lineage (GTDB taxonomy): Bacteria > Bacteroidota > Ignavibacteria > Ignavibacteriales > Ignavibacteriaceae > FEN-1297. The sequence goes on along the minus strand of DAIERC010000033.1, from coordinate 3,669 downwards.
GATAAATTTCTCCTTTTATTAAGCGGCGCGGCAATGGGATTAGGATTTCCGCCGTTCCCTTTTCCGTTTACCCTTTTGCTGTTCTTCGGTCTAGTGCCATACTTTTACGTACTCGAAAAAAGGAAGACACTTGCGGAAATAAATAAAGCAACATACCTGGCGTTCTGGCTTTTCAATCTTATTACTCTTTACTGGGTCGGCAGCTGGCAAAAAGAAGCCGATCCTTTCCTAATGATTTCCGGTGCCGTTCTTGTCTTTTTTAATCCGATACTTTTTCTTATACCATCAACATTGTATTATACTTTTAAGAAAACATTTTCATCCAGGTACGCTTTGCTTTTTTTCCCGCTGTTCTGGGTTACTTATGAATATCTTTACATGCTTACCGATTTAAGCTTTCCATGGCTTACTCTGGGAAACGGTACAGCCGCGTTTATTCCTTTCATCCAAATTGCTGATGTAATAGGCGCAGTAGGTATTTCTCTTGTTGTTTTATATATCAATATCTTTTTTTACAAAGCGATTGTAAATTATAAATCTTCAAAAAAGTTTTTTTATTATAATTTAAGCGCTGCGCTATTAATATTTTTTGCCGTATTAGCTTACGGCTTTTACCGGGTTTCAACATTTCATCCAACGGACAAAACAATACGCGTGGGTCTTATTCAACCCAACCTTGACCCGTGGGAAAAATGGGCCGGCGGAGATTTGGATAATCTTACCGATGAGTATTTGGGTCTATCAAAAAAGGCCGTTGAGCAAGGAGCAAAACTTATTGTTTGGCCTGAAACTGCTTTACCTGTTTTTTTGATGGACGGATCGTACAATCAAACCGTGAATAAAATTTATGCTTTTCTAAAAGAGAATAATGTTTTTCTCCTTACCGGTATGCCGGATGTTAAATATTATTTCAAGGGTGAAAAAATTCCGCATGATGCTAAAGAAACTAAAGACGGAAATTATTTCTATACGATGTACAACGGAATTTTGCTTTTGGCTCCCGATTCTTGGCATGTGCAAAGATACGGCAAAATGAAGCTTGTGCCTTTTGGTGAAAGAGTTCCTTTTGCAGATGATCTTCCTTTCTTAGGCGATTTGTTAAAATGGGGAGTCGGTATTTCCGGCTGGAACGTTGGGAAAGATACCGTGAATTTTAAAATACCTACGGATATTACAAGCCGGCTCGAACAGCAAAGTGCTAACAGCGATTCGATTGGCATCAACGGACTTGTTTGCTATGAATCCGTCTTTCCGTATTTTGTTGTGGATTTTGTTCAGCGCGGCGCAAAGATGATTGCCATTGTTACGAACGACAGCTGGTACGGAAAATCAAGCGGACCTTATCAGCATAAGGAAATTGCGGTGCTTAGAGCCGTTGAAAATAAGAGGTCGGTTGTTCGTGCGGCTAACGGCGGCATAAGCTGTATTATCGATCCGGTTGGTAGAACAAAGATAGAATCAAAATTATTTACCAAAACTTTTATTGTCAGTAATGTTGAACTTGAATCCGGTGAAACTTTTTTTACGAAACACCCGCTTATTATTCCAACAATTGCTTCGCTTTTTTCATTCTGGATATTCGCTCTTTTTATAATGAAAAAGGTAAAAGCTAAATTAAAAGTGTGAGTCCGTATTTTTATTAGTATAAAAATTTTAGTTGTTTAATTTTAAATTAAAGTGAATACATTATGAAAAAATATATTGACCTTAGAAGCGATACCGTAACCAAACCTACTGAAGCAATGCGCAAAGCAATGTGCAGCGCCGAAGTTGGGGATGATGTCTTTCAGGAGGATCCAACCGTAAACGCATTGCAAGAATATGCCGCCGGGCTTTTGGGTAAAGAAGCTGCTTTGTTTGTTTCTAGCGGCGTAATGGGAAATCAAATTTGCCTTAACGTTTTAACAAATCCCGCGGATGAAGTTATCTGCGAAAGAGACGCGCATATCTTTCAATACGAATCCGGTTCTCCTGCGGTTTTGAGCGGAATTCAACTTATGCCGGTTGACGGAAACAAAGGCGTAATTACGCCAGAGCAAATCGAGCCGTTTATTCGCCCTACAAGTGCTTATTATATGCCCAGAAGTAAAGTGATTGAAATTGAAAATACTCACAACAGAGCCGGTGGTACAATTCACCCGATTGAAAATATTATAAAAGTTAAAGAGCTGGCGAAGAAATATAATTTATTCTATCATCTTGATGGCGCGAGAATCTGGAATGCTTCGGTTGCTTCCGGTATTTCCGTAAAAGAATACGCCTCGCATTTTGATTCCGTTTCATGCTGTTTATCAAAAGGGCTCGGCGCTCCTGTCGGTTCAATTATAGCCGGCTCAAAAGAATTTGTTAAAGAAGCATTCAGGGTTAGAAAAGCCTGGGGCGGCGGAATGCGCCAGGTTGGTATTATTGCTGCCGCGGGTTTGTATGCCTTAAAAAATAATATTGAAAGGCTGGCCGAAGATCATCAAAAAGCGAAAATGCTGGCCGAAACTATTGCGGAAATACCTTCGCTTGAAATTGATACAGCATCGGTTCAGACCAATATTTTAATCTTCAAACCGTTAAAAATATCTGTTGAAGACGCTATCACAAAATGCAAAGCAGGAGGACTGCTTTTATCCGAAGGAAAAGTGGGTTTGCTCCGTGCCATTACTCATCTTGATGCAAGTTTTGATGATATTGAAAAAACAAAAAAGATAATTAAAAATGTTTTCAACTAAAATTAAAAAAGCATATGTACGATATTACTTTGTTCAAACATAAAATAAATTTATCCGTAAGATTTGCTGATCTGGACGCGATGCGACATGTAAACAACGCAACTTATTTGTCGTATCTTGAAGAAGCCAGGATTGCGTACTTTAATGATATTCTGAAATTACCTGCCAACAATTTGGATTTCGGTGCTGTGGTTGCAAGAATTGAAATTAATTATATTCAGCCGATCGTACTCGGTGACGAGCTCGAAATCTTCACTAGGGTTTCTAAACTCGGCAACAAAAGCACTGATGTGGAAAATTTAATTGCCGTGGTTAAAAATGGTAATAAAACAATTGCCGCCGAAGCGTTAACAAAACTGGTTTCTTACGATTACGAAAAATTGGTTTCTGTTCCTGTTGCAGATAGTATTAAAAATAAGATTAGAGAATTTGAAGGAATGTGATCAATACTTACGATCTTATTCCTGCCGGAATAATTACCGGCTAATACGTTATTGTTGCATTGCCAATTAATGTGCGGGTGAACGAATATGGCATTTAACAATCAATAAATAAGCGGCCTGTATCAAAGCATTGTTTTATATAAGGCAAAGAATAATTTTTTATACGAAAGATTGCCATCCGCATTTGTTTTCAATTGATATTATAGCGCTCTTTAAGTAATTTTGTGATGTACAAATTAAATTCAAAAAAAGGAGTTACAGCATGGCTATTAAAGTTGGTATAAATGGCTTCGGAAGAATTGGGCGTTTGGTTTTCAATGCGCTGGTTGATAAAGGATTATTAGGAAAAGCAATTGATGTAGTAGCGGTAGTTGATGTTAGCACGGAAGCAAAATATTTTGCTTACCAGTTAAAATACGATTCGGTTCATGGAAAACTTAAAGCGGAACTTGGAACTGCAAAAAGCGATCCGAGCTTGGAACATGACGATATATTAATCGTTAACG
>DAIERC010000031.1 GCA_027347125.1 Ignavibacteriales bacterium | reverse complement strand
TTTAGAAAAACTTTTATCTAAAATAATTCCCGCAGTTCCTACCCGAACTCCGATGCCCATTTTGGAAAACTTTTTATTTGATATTAACGACGGAGCCTTAATTGTTTGTGCAACAGATCTTGAAATTGCTTTAAGATCTTCAATAAATGTTGCCGCAGACGAAAATATAAAAATGATCATTCCTGCCAGGCTGCTGTTCGATATAATTCGCTCTCTTGATGAAACCCAGATTCATTTTGAAACCGAAACAAATTCAAAGCTGAAACTAACTACAGATAATGGTGTTTATAATATTAGTTTTTCTTCATCTGAGGATTTTCCTGCTATTCCAACAGTATCCGAAGAAAAGGAAGTTGTATTAAACGGAAAGGACTTAAAGAAGGCAATAGATCAAACATCATTTGCAATGAGCAAAGAAGATATGCGCCCGGCAATGACCGGAACATTGCTTGAATTTTCCGAGGACGGATTAAGGTTTGTAACTACCGACGGACATAGGTTGGTAAAATTAGTTAATAAGAATATTAAATCCGGTACCGAGGAACAATATATTATACCCGAAAGAGCTATATCGGTTCTTAGCAAATTGCTGGGAGAAACCGATGTAAAAATTTATTTAAGCAAGACGAACATTTCATTTCACATCGGTGATCTGGAGTTTATTTCACGCCTTATAGGTGAAAAATATCCTGCTTATAACAGCGTTATACCGATGGAAAATGAAAACTTATTAAAAGTAAAAACAAGCGATCTTCTTTCAACAATTAAACGAATGGTTTTATTTTCTACAACCAGTTCAAAACAGGTAAAGTTTTCTATAAACCAGAACTTGTTAGAAGTATCTGCTGAAGATATTGATCACGGTTCAAATGCAAAAGAAAATGTTCACTGCGAATATGCCGGCGATCCTATGGATATTGGTTTCAATACCTCTTATGTTAATGATATATTGTCTCACCTTGATGAGGAAGAAATAATATTTAAGCTTCACTCTGCTACCAAAGCATGCATAATTGAACCATCGGTTCCAAAAGAAAATGAAGATTTGATGATGTTATTAATGCCTGTACGATTAAATAATTAAGATGATATTAAACTCTGTTCATTTAAAAAATTTTAGGAGCCATAGTAATACGAAGCTAAATTTTTCCGATGAATTAAATTATATTATCGGAGGAAACGGTCAGGGGAAAACATCAATCCTAGAGGCAGTTTATTATCTTTGTACAACTAAGAGTAACAATTCCAAATCAGATAGCGAGGCGGTGAGGTTTAACCATGAAGATTTTGAAATTTCCGGTTCATTCAAAGATTTAACGGAAGATACTGTTAGAATATTTTATTCTCTATCCGAAAATAAAAAATATTATTTTCAAAACGGAAAACAAATCACACGTTCTGCTGATATAATTGGTAAATTCCCGGTTGTAATATTAACGCCGGCAGACCATTCAATTACACAAGGAACTCCTGGAGACAGAAGGAAATTTGTTGATTCGGTTATGTCTCAAGCAAGCGGCACATATTTAAAAATTTTACTTGATTATAATAAAACACTTAGGCACCGGTCTTCTCTGCTGAATAGAATTATAGAACAAAAAAGAAAAGAGACGATGGATGAACTGGATGCCTGGACAACAAAATTAATTAGTGCCGGAATAGAACTTATTAAACATAGAATAAAGTTTGTGGAAGAATTTAATAATTTTGTCAAGGACTCTTACAGGGTTATAATGGGAGAAAACGAAATCCCTCAAATATTTTATTCTTTTCTTGATGAATACTCCGGCTTAGATATAGAATCAGGTTTTAGAAATCTTGTTACTAAAAAAAGAGAGGAAGAATTAAGAAGGGCAAGTAATTTAATTGGGCCGCACAGGGATGACTTTATCTTTGAAATAAACAATATGAATTTAAGAAATTTCGGCTCCCAGGGTCAGCATAAAACATTTCAAACAGCACTTAGATTTGCTCAATTCTTTTATCTAAAAGATAGGACGGGCAAAGCACCGCTGTTTTTATTGGATGACGTCTTTGGAGAACTGGATACAAACCGCTCTTCAAAGATAAGCGAGTATCTTAAAGATGTTGGACAAGCGTTTATTACGCTTACTGACTTTACAAATTTTTCCTTTTTAAATAAAAGCAACCATGATTCCGTAATTAAATTAAACAATGGTGATGTAGTTTATGCCTAGCGGGTTTAAAAGCTTATCCGAAATTTTCGATAAAGAGCCGGCGTTTGATGGTTTAAGAAAAATTATTAAAGAGTCTGATGTGGTGGTAGATTTTAATAAACTTTTTCCTGATTTGGTACAGGTTGCCAAACCGGTTAAAGTAGAAAAAAAAACACTTGTCCTCCGCGTAGAAAACGCTGCGTGGAGAAACGAATTAAAATTTAAAGAACAGTTGTTAATAGAAAAGATCAATCAGTATTATAAGGAAGAAAGAATTTACCGTGTAAGGTTCCTTTCGTAAATGTTTTAATGAATTAATTTTTTGAAATTAAAAAGTATCGGATTATAAATATGACCAGTGAACAAAGTTCAAATGAATATAGTGCAAAAAATATTGTAGTTTTAAAAGGACTCGAAGCGGTTCGCAAGCGCCCCGCAATGTATATTGGCGATGTGGGACCAAGAGGTTTTCATCACCTGGTAAACGAAGTAGTTGATAATAGTATAGACGAAGCTCTTGCCGGTTTTGCCGACAATATCGAAATTACAATTAACAAAGACGAAAGCATAACGGTTGATGATAACGGCCGCGGAATTCCTGTTGATATTCTACCTGAAGAAGGTCGTTCCGCTCTTGAAGTTGTTATGACGGTTCTTCATGCGGGCGGTAAATTTGATAAGAATACATACAAGGTTTCGGGTGGGCTTCACGGCGTTGGTGTATCGGTTGTTAATGCTCTTTCAGAATGGCTTAAAGTTGAAGTAAGA
>DAIERC010000502.1 GCA_027347125.1 Ignavibacteriales bacterium | reverse complement strand
CGATAATTCTTTTATCGGGTTAGCGCTGTCATCCACCCTCAAATCAATTAATTTGTCTTCCCATACTTTGCCCGTGGATTTTCCTTTGAACACCAGCATAGCAGCTGATTGTTTACCGCGAATATCTCCGCCTTCCTTTTGTGCGGCTTCAAGCGCCGCAAGCATTCTTTCGGCTAACGGTCCTTTCGATTTTTCAAAAGCTTCCGCCATTGCCGGCCAAACACGGTTGTTTATCATAAGGTTTGCCTGTACCGAAAAATTATTTCCGACGATATTGCCCGCAGGTTCTATGCACTTGCTTCCCGTGAAAGATGCGACTCTTCCTTTTACATCAAGAACGGCAAGTTGCCTATAATCTTTTCCAGGATCGGTAGCGAGTAATGAGTCTATAACTTGTTGCGGCGTTAAACCGGCTTTTAACAAATCAAGACCTCTAACGCCGAACGATGCGTTTACAAATGATTGTGTTGCAACAACTCCTACACCTGCTTCTCCCCACGGAACAGACGAACCTACATTGAACCAGTGGGATTGAACCGCCACACCGATATCGCCAGTAACGCTGTCCCTGCCAACAATTGAAAACGTATGCGCAAGCGGGTCTCTTCCATAAAATGTTTGTGCAAAACCAACGGAACTTATAATTACTATAAACAACGAGACAAAATAGAATTTGATTTTCATATCCCCACTCCTTTTATGTATTCTTCCGAAATTATGTTCAAATTTACCAATATTTATTTCAATAAAAATATTAGATTTGAATAAAAAATTTTTAATCAAATTAAATATAATAATGAGCATAAAATTCCGGCTGCTTGGTAAACCGGGTAACGACAACGCGTTAATGATCTGGATAAACAGCGGTACAAAAACTTACCGGGTTTTATTTGATTGCGGTGAAAACTTATTAAGTGAGCTTAGGCATTTAGATATCACTTCGATAGATTATCTTTTGTTTTCACATTTCCATCTCGATCATGCCGCCGGTTTCGATTATTTCTTAAGAAGAAATTATGACCGTCCCGGCAAGCCTGTTAACATTATAGGCCCGGCCGGCACTGTTGGTATTATACAAAATCGTTTGCGCGGTTACATATGGAATCTGGTTAAAGGCATACCCGGCGAATGGATGATTACCGAGTTTAATGAGAAGACAATTATTACGTATAAACTAAAAACCTCCGAAGGTTTTTCTCGAAAACATTTTATAAAAAAAGAAAAGTTTACCGGTATTTTAATCGATAACGAGAACTTCAGCATAAGTTCCGTCCTTCTTAATCATATTATCCCGTCCGCCGCTTACAGGATTACCGAAAAGGATTATTTTAATATTGATAAGAACATGTTGAGCGATTTAAATTTTCCTCCCGGCAAATGGCTGGAACTTGTAAAAGATATGTTATTAGATGGTAATAAAATTATTACTATGGATGGTAAAAACTATACGCTTAAGAATCTTAGAAAATTATTGCTGAAGAAACATGCAGGGGAAAGCATTGCTTATATGACCGATTTCATTTACGACAAACTATCAGTTAAGCAAGCGACGGCATTGACAAAAAACTGCAACACAGTTTTTTGCGAAAGCCAATATTCTTCAAAAGACATTAAGCTTGCTAAAAAGAATTATCACCTTACCGCAAAACAGGCCGCTTATCTTGCCAGAAAAGCGAGAGCAAATAAATTATTCATGTTTCATATATCTAATCGTTATAATGGAATAAACGATTACTCATTCATCCTAAATGAAGCCAAAAAAATATTTCCCGAAACTTTTTTCCCTGTTGAATGGAATTTAGATTAAGCCCAGCTATACCTTCTTATTCCTTTACGTTGAAGATACAATTCCAACTTATGCAAAACTTCCGGAACTAAGAAATGGGCTACCGGAATTTTTAAAAATATTTTAAATAACATGACTGATATTTCGGATAGAGTTAATTTTAGCAAATCTTTTAAACTTCGATAGAAAATTTTTCCGGCTAAAGTTTTAGCTTTTATAGCATCACTTAAGATTAAAAAGTGATTTTGCCCCCGTCCTAAAAATTCATAATCTCGATAAATTTCTTTAAATTGAAATCAAATTTTAATTTAACCACAAAAACGGTATTATACTTTATGCTTACCAAGGACTATATAGAACTCGAGGAAAAATACGGGGCTCATAATTATCATCCTTTGGATGTGGTAATAAGCAAAGCCGAAGGTGTGTGGGTCTATGACGTAGAGGGGAAAAAATATCTAGATTGCCTGGCAGCCTATTCGGCTGTTAACCAAGGTCATTGCCATCCGCGTATATTAAACGCTTTAAAAAATCAGGCTGAAAAAGTAACTCTAACTTCGCGCGCATTCAGAAACGATCAGCTTCCGCATTTATATAAAGAAATTTGTGAGCTAACCGGTTACCAAACATTTCTTCCCATGAACTCCGGCGCCGAGGCGGTTGAAACTGCTTTGAAAGCAGCACGCAAATGGGGTTATAAAGTAAAGGGCGTTAACGAAGGCTCGGCTGAAATTATAACATGCTCTAATAACTTTGCCGGCAGAACAATAAGCATTATAAGCTTCTCAACCGTAAATCAATACAAAGACGGCTTCGGCCCTTTTACTCCAGGTTTTAAGGTTGTTCCTTACGGCAACGCCGAAGCGCTTGAAAAAGCTGTTACTAAAAATACGGTAGCGTTTTTGGTAGAGCCAATACAAGGCGAAGGCGGCGTAATAGTTCCGCCGGACGGTTATTTGAAGAAGACTTACGATATCTGCAAAAAGAATAATATTCTTTTTATAGCCGATGAAATTCAATCCGGTTTGGGCCGCAGCGGTAAGCTGTTCGCTTTTGAATACGAAAATATAAGGCCAGATGTGGTTATTGTAGGAAAAGCTTTGTCGGGCGGATTTTATCCCGTTTCTGGAGTTTTATCCGACAAAGAAGTACTAGGCGTTTTTCATCCCGGCGATCACGGCTCAACATTCGGCGGAAACCCGCTGGCTGCGGCTGTTGCGCGCGAAAGTTTAAAAGTATTAATTGAAGAAAAACTTGTGGAAAAATCTTTCGAGCTGGGCAATTATTTTAGAAGCAAGCTTAGCGCGGTAAAATCAAAACACGTAAAAGAAGTACGCGGCAAAGGATTGTTTATTGGCGTTGAGCTAAAACCCGAAGCGGGCGGCGCAAGAAGATTTTGCGAAGCTTTGATGGATAGAGGTATTTTATGCAAGGAAACTCATGAGGATGTAATAAGGTTTGCTCCGCCGCTGGTAATTAAAAAAGAAGAAATAGACTGGGCGGTAAAGCACGTGGAAGATGTTTTAATGATGGATTAATAAAAATTTCTTTTCTTATAAAGGAAAAGAAAGATATAGAATCATAATGTTTATGTTTTAAGAGTGCGTAATAATTTTACGCACTCTTTTTTTTGACTCTAAGAAAGGAAATTGCTTATAATAATTTTTGTATCATCTATAGCTTTGTTTAGAACTCCCATCCGGTTTACAATATTCTCTATATCCCTCTGTTTGCCCGACAATTCAATACCCAAAGCCTCATCACCTATTTTCTTTGCACCAACAGAATAGCTTGCTCCTTTAATAGTATGCGCCTCATTCACAATTTTTTCCAGGTCGTTGGTTTTAACCAGCATGTTTAATTTTTTCGATCTTTCGTTCATGTCTTTTAAATAACTGTACAAAAGTTCCTTCTGAAAATCTTTATCGCCTAGACTCATTTTCTCCAGTACGTCGAAGTCGAATAATTTGTCATTTAGTTCTTCTGTAATTTCTCGGTGCGCAATTTCGGGCTTTTCGATATTTAGGCATCTATCAATTGCAAACAAAAGTTGTTCCGAAACAATTGGTTTTGTTACGTAATCGTTCATTCCGGCGTCTAAGCATTTTTCCCTATCGCCCATTAACGCGTGCGCGGTAATTGCAATAATAGGTATTTTATTTTTATCGCCTTCGAGTTGCCTTATCGTTTTAGTAGCGGTAAATCCGTCCATTTCCGGCATTTGAACATCCATGAGCACAACTTTGTAGTCGCCGTCTTTAACCGCCTCTACGGCTTCGATGCCGTTGTTTACAGCGGCTGAGGGGTAACCGGCAAAGTTTAAAATCCGCAAGGCTACTTTCTGATTTATCAGATTATCCTCAGCTAGTAATATTTTATATTTAGATCTAACAGCTTTAAGTGCGTCGGTCATATTTGAATCCGTGTAAATATTTTGCCGGTTATATTCTGTTTCGAACATGTCTGTTTCTTTTTTCGGTTTCTGCTGAATTTTAAGTTTGGCGGTAAAATAAAACTTACTTCCCACACCGGCTCTGCTTTCAACACCAATTTCGCCGCCCATCATATTAATAAATTCTTTACATATTACCAGGCCTAACCCGGTACCGCCGAATTTTCTGGTATGCGAACCGTCAACCTGAGAAAAAGGTTTGAATAAAGAACTGATTTTATCTTCGGGAATCCCGATCCCCTCATCTTCAACAGATGACCACAGCTTAACAGCTCCGTGTTCCAAAATTTGTGTTTTAACATTAACGGTTATCCGGCCTTTTTCGGTAAACTTAATTGCATTACTTAGTAAATTTAGAAATATTTGTCTCAGCCTTGTCGGATCGCCGGTTAAATGCACTATCGAGTCTTTATCAATGTTTATTAATATTTCAAGATTTTTTTCTTTTGCCCTGGCTGCCAGTATGGCTGCGGAATCTTCAACCGTTTTCTTCAGATCGAAACCGGTATTTTCAAGTTCCATTTTTCCCGATTCAATTTTGGACAGATCAAGAATGTCGTTAATAATTTCGAGCAGCGTATCGGCAGACTGTTTTGCGCTTGTAAGAAACTGTTTCATTTCCTTTTTATCTTTATACGCTTCTTTTTCAATTAAAGTAAGGAAACCCAAAATTCCGTTCATCGGGGTTCTTATTTCGTGGCTCATGTTAGCCAGGAACTGGCTTTTAATTTGAGTAGATTTTGTAGCTTCCTTTGCTAGTTTATCCGATTTTATCTTTTCCTGCTTTAACGCTTCTTCGGCAATCTTTCTTTCATTATCCAATTTTTCCTGTTCGGTAATATCAAAAATATTTCCTTCAAAATAAGTTTGCTCTCCTTCGTCATCGGTCATCATTCTGTCATTAAGGCGAACGACTATATCGCTGCCGTCTTTTTTCTTCAAAGTAATTTTATAATTATTTATTTCCCCGTGCTCTTTTAATAAGGCAATTATGGTTTCGCGTTCTTCCGGGTTTTTATAAATATCTTTTCCGATATCCAAGCCCAGCATTTGTTCGGCATTGTTGTAGCCTAAAATTTTTACAAACGCAGGGTTCACGGTTAAAAATTTTCCGGCAAAACTCGATTGAAAAATACCTTCGGGCGAATTTTCGAAGATGGAATGAAATTTCTTTTCCGAAAGCTGCACAAGGTACGATCTTTCGGCAAGCTGCATCCTGAGTTTGAAGTTAACCGCACTGCCTATGACCGAGATAATACTTAAGAATAATACGAAAATAACCGACTCGTACATGTTGGGAAGGAAATAAATGCTTTTGTCATTCAATATAATTGCGCCGGCAAAAACAACGTTATAATAGATGGCGACAATTATCTGGTTCTTTACATCCCAGCTTAAAAACAATGCCGATGTAAATATCATCAGACCGACAATCTGGGCATTAACAACCAATGTAGTGGGCATAAGATATATCATGTAGCCGGAAGAAATAATAATTACAACAAGCAACACGTGCACAAGGAAGAACGGCTTTTCCCGTCCCAAACGGGTGTACATTAAAACAAGAACAATAAAAGCTATTAAGGTTGCCAGCAGCCTTGTTACATAAACATGAACCGAATATTGCGAAAAATACCGCACCTCAAATACCATGGCAAACAAACCTGAAACGGCAATAAATAACGCCATTATCTTTAAAGGCGTGAGCAGGAATTCCTTGGAATCTTTCTTTAACTGCTCATATTCTTTTTTAGAAAAAGCTGCCTCACCTTTATAGATATATTCAACTACTGATTTGCTGTTTGTATGTGACATTTACGGCTCGATAATTTTGTTACTAAAGTAATAAAATTTTAGCTGAAAAATATTTATTTTTACGCGACTTTTATATATTAGTCTTGATATTTAGTTAATTATATCAAGTTAATACGGATATAATTATGTAGTTTAATCCTCTTGCTAAAGCTAGCTGTGAAAATAACGATGGATTAAATATTTTTCCACAAAAAAATTAAATTTTTGGTAAAAGAATGATTGATTTCTTATACTCGGTTGATGTTTCCGTTCTTTATTTTTTCAACCATACTTTATCTGCTCCGTTTCTGGATAAATTTTTTGGAATAATAACCAACGTAAATAACTGGTATATATCCTACTTAATATTACTCGGTATAAGTTTTACTAAAGGCGGAAGACGTGGCAAATTTGCTGTTGCGGGCGTTTTAATATTAATTTTAGTTACCGATCAATTCGGCGCAAGGCTGGTAAAAGAATGGATACAAAGGCCCCGGCCGTGTAACGCTTTGCCTGATGTTATAACTCCGCTTGGGTGTAACGGTACTTTTTCTTTCCCGTCAAACCACTCGTTAAACAATTTTGCCGCTGCCGTGTTTTTCTATAAATTATTCCCCAAAATAAAATGGGCGGTATTTACCGCCGCAACACTTGTGGCGCTTTCCAGGGTTTATATGGGGCTTCATTATCCTTCCGATATTCTCGGCGGGGCAATAATCGGTTCGCTGTTTGGTTACGCGTTTTCTTACGCCGTACTAAAAGCTGATGAGTATTTTGAAAATAAGAATAAACGTTATCAGATAATTAAAAATTAATCCATTATAATAAGTTAGTAAAAATGCCGAATAAACTACCGGAAAATTTAGTCATCCGTCTCGCTACAAAAAAAGATACTCCATTAATTCTATCATTCATAAAAGAACTGGCCGAATATGAAAAGATGCTTAACGAAGTTGAGGCAACAGAAGATATGCTCGCCGAAAATTTATTTGGTAAGCACCAATACGCCGAAGTGCTTATTGCCGAATATGATGGGCATCCCGCCGGGCAAGCGTTATTCTTCCACAACTTTTCTACCTTCGTGGGAAAACCCGGCATCTATCTAGAAGACCTTTATGTAAGGCCACATTTAAGAGGCAAAGGAATTGGAAAATCTTTGCTGATGGAACTTGTAAAACTTGCCAGGCAAAGAAACTGCGGAAGGGTAGAGTGGGTGGTTCTTGATTGGAACGAGCCCTCAATTAATTTTTATAAAAGCCTGGGCGCACTTCCAATGAATGAGTGGACAACATTTAGAATAACCGAAGAAGCAATAAATAAACTTGCCGACATATAAAATTCCTTCAAAAAACGGGCTCAAATCCACTAGCGGCTAAACCGCCTGAATTTAAATTCGGCCGCTGATATTCTACATTTTTTTTTTATCTTTAGCACTAAATTTTCTTTCATTTTGCTTGAATACGTAAAATAACCTAAAACTTAAATTGATTCGAAATACAAAAATATTTATAAGGAATAATTATGGCGAACACCGGTAATAGAAGAGTTGTTGTAACAGGCTTGGGAGCTTTAACTCCCATTGGATTGACTGTAAATGAATTCTGGGATGGTATGATGAACGGGAAAAGCGGAAGCGCGCTAATTACCAGCTTTGACGCTTCCAGGCTTGATACTAAATTTGCTTGCGAACTTAAAGGATTAGACATAAATAAATACATCGACAAAAAAACCGCAAGGCGTTTAGATAAATACGCCCAGTATGCCATGGCTTCTTCAATACAGGCAATTGAAGATTCCGGCATCGATACGAAAAATCTTACCGATGAACAAAGAGCAAGAATAGGTGTTATATTCGGCAGCGGTATCGGCGGAATTGAAACTTTCTACAACCAATCAGTTGTAAATTATACCGAAGGTCCAAACAGGATTTCCCCTTTCTTTATCCCGATGCTTATACCTGATATCGCCAGCGGTTTTATTTCAATTCACTACGGTTTCAGGGGCCCAAACTATTGCATTGTATCTGCATGCGCTACTGCCAACAACAATATGATTGACGGTTATATGTTAATTAAAAACGGATTGGCAGATATAATTGTTACGGGAGGAAGCGAAGCGGCAATAAATGAAATAGGGCTGGGCGGCTTTAACGCTTCAAGGGCTTTATCAACAAGAAATGATTCGCCGGAAACAGCAAGCAGGCCTTTTGACGCTACGCGCGACGGGTTTGTAATGGGAGAAGGCGGCGGCACTTTAATACTGGAAGAATTGGAATCGGCAATAAAGAGAGGCGCAAAAATTTATGCCGAAATAATAGGAATGGGCTTATCAGCCGATGCACACCACATCACGGCACCCCACCCCGAAGGAACAGGCGCAATACTGGCAATGGAAATGGCCATTAATAATGCCGGCATAAATAAAGAAGATGTAGATTATATAAATATGCACGGAACATCAACTAACCTTGGCGATATTGCAGAAACAAAAGCGATAAAAAAAGTTTTCGGTGAGCATGCTTACAAGATGAACGTTTCATCAACAAAAAGTATGACCGGACATTTGCTAGGTGCGGCCGGCGCAGTTGAGGCAATTGCTTCAATACTGGCTATAAAAAACAATGTTGTTCCGCCAACAATTAATTTTGAAAACCCAGACCCGGAATGCGATCTTAATTATACTTTTAACAAACCGCAGGAAAGAAAAGTTAACATTGCAATTAGCAACGCTTTCGGGTTTGGTGGCCATAACACAACTGTTATCTTTAAAAAATTCGACTAGCGTTCTAACCGCTTGTCGATATTGAAGTGACAGACTAAAATTCTTTTTTAATATTTATAAAAAATAAAACATTAAAAATGAAAAAGAATTTGGTAT
>DAIERC010000492.1 GCA_027347125.1 Ignavibacteriales bacterium | reverse complement strand
ACTAGCTAAAAAGCAAGGTTAAGGCTAAGATCGAGTTCGAGCTTAAGTCGTTTCTCTTAATCTAAATATATTTTTACTTAACTTTTTTACAAACATATTGCCTCTAACATGGTTCTTTGTAAAAAGAATAAATGAACGGTTTAGCGCCAAGGCAAGCTTAGACTAATAATACAAGAACAGAATTAAAGCTTCATAGGCGCGGCATAATCTTAAATATATCCCCGGCTTATATATATAATATGCAAAATAATAAAAAAATATTTAGTTAAAAGTAATTTACGGCAGCTTTAACCATTTAGTAATCAGAATGTGTTTTGGGTATTCTTCTGATCAGATTTCGTAAAATGAAAAGTCACATTTTTTATTTTTTGAATTGTTTTAAAGATTTGTTATTTAGTAGTTTATTTTTCCGGAATTTTCATTACCTTCCCGGATAAAATCTCCATCAAAATAAATAACCATTACAAAAACAATCCGTCAATTAACGGCATGTTATTATGAACCTAAAATTTAATTTTAGCGAAAAAAAATTTATAATTACCGGCGCAACCTCAGGCATCGGGCAAAAAATTTCGCTTGCACTAGCCGGGGCCGGCGCGGAATTACTGGCGATTGGAAGGCGGGCGGAGCGATTAAAAGAACTTAAAGATAAATTCCCCGATAAAATATCGATCGCTGCAATTGATGTAAATAATTTTGCCGATCTTAAAAACGCGATAGAAGATTATGCAACCTTAAAGAAAGTAAACGGTACCGTTCATGCGGCTGGCGTTAATAAGTTTACGCCGTTAAGAGCGTTTAACTGGAACGACGCCGATTCAATTATAAAAACCAGTGCCTATGCCGGTATTGAACTGATTAAATTAGCTTCATCAAAAAAAGTAGGCGAGGTAGGAAGTTCGCATGTATTGCTGGCTTCCGTAGCCGGCATAAAAGGCGAAGTTGGTTTTACCGCATACTCGGCAGCCAAAAGTGCGGTTATAGGTGCTATGAGATCTATGGCGCTGGAATTAGCCGTAAAAGATATGAGGGTAAACGCAATTACCCCCGGCTGGCTGCCCACCGAAATGACCGATTCCATAGAAGCCAGGTACCCTGGAAAAATTGATACTATAAAATTGCAGCATCCGCTCGGCATTGGGAGCGTTGAAGACGTTGCCAACCTGGTTATGTTTCTTTTAAGCGACGAAGCAAGGTGGATTACAGGCTCCAACATAGTTATAGACGGCGGTTATTCGATAAGATAGCCGCAGCAATAATTAAATTTTTATAAAAAAAAGAGCCAAACATTTTACTGTTTGGCTCTTTTAATTTTAATATCCTAAAAATTATTTTAGTAATATCATTTTCATAGTACGTACGTTTGCACCGGCTACAACTCTATAAAGATAAGTGCCGCTGGAAACTTGCTGCCCAAAGTTATTATCACCGTTCCAGCTAACAATATGTATTCCGGCAGAGATTTCATTATTTACCAATGTTTTAACTTCCTGCCCGAGCATGTTGTATATTTTAATGCTTACGAAAGATGACTTTGGCAAAGCATATTGTATAGATGTAGTAGGATTAAACGGATTAGGATAATTCTGATCTACGGAAAACTCAGTTGGTATAACCGTACTCTTATCAACTGCCGTAATAGATTTATTTATAAAAGTACCGGTACCGGAGTAAGAAGAATATTCGCCTTTTTCATTTACAGAACGTACTCTCCAGTAATATATTTTATCGGATTGTAAATCGGAAACCGCCTGCGAAGGATTTGTTATTCCCGCAATAGTAATCGCATTGCTCATATCCTGATTTGTTGAATACTGAAGTTCATATTTTAACGGTGCCTTTACTGCAGTTGGAATTACCCATGAGAACGTTGCCGACTTTGATGTAATGCCAACACCATTAATAGGACTTCCGACCAGCGGTACCGCCAAACTGAAACTTGCCGACGGCGCAACTACAAATGTACCCTGAGCCGAATAAGCAGACAAGACGGTGCCGTTATCAGCAGCAACTTTCCAATAATAAGTGGCGCCTGGTACCAAACCGGTCGCATCAAAATATTGATTGGTGGTTGTACGAATGAAAGTTGTTGAATTATCATCAACGTAATTGTTAAAATCAGTTCTCTGGCTGTAGATTACCTGATAATGATCAATTCCAACTGTTGAGCCGTTTACATACCAGGAAAGAGTTGCCGTGGTTGAATAAATTGTATTTCCGCCAGTGGGATAAGAAATTACCGGCACAATTGATCCGGCTGATCCCGCAACTGTAAATTCGCCTGTAGACCATGTAGAATAATTTGTATTATCCGAAGAGGCTACAGCCCAATAATAATGGTTACCAAAAGGCACAGGAGTTGCGAATGTATAATACATTTGCGAAATATTGTTTACATCGGCATAGTCTGGAACCGAAGCCCAGGCTGAATTAGGTGATACCGGTGTTGTTGACCAAGCCACCCTGTACTTAGTTAAGCCGAGTGTAGAACCCGGAACATACCAGTACAAAGTTGGGGTCGAAGTGTAAACTGTCGGATTACCTATCGGCCATGACGCAACGGGCGCGCCTTGTGTTATTCCGCCGGCAACAATAAAAGTACCTTGCGCCGAAGTTTGATCTTGCGCGACATTTCCGTTTGTAGCTTTTACGTACCAGGTATGGGAACCAGGCGCCAATATGGTTGATGTAGTATAATAAAATTGATCCAGCACATTTCCGTCATCATTACCGTCTATAAAAACATGGTAATGAACACCGCTTGTAAAAGCGAAAGTACTAAGATACCAATAGAATGTAGGTGTTTGAGTATAGATTGTTACATCATTTATCGGATATGAAACAACAGGCTGAAAAACAGTTCCGCTTCCGTTTGTTGTAAAACTAAAACTTGTTGATGTGGTAGATGCTACGTCACCGGTTCCGTGCGTTATTACGCGCCAGTAATATGTAGTGCCAGGCTGTAAATCGGGAGTAACAACATAATACAAACTTGTTAAACCGACGGCAATAGACGTCCAGTTAGTATCATCCGGAGAAAGCTGAACCTCGAACGTAGTTCCGGTTAAATCAAATGTGTTTGTATACCAATACAGCGTAGGCGCGTTCGTAAAAACATTGGCCCCATTTAGCGGCCATGACGGAATAGCGGCTGCAGCTGCGGCACCGCCGGATGTAGTAAAATTAAAAACGGACGAATTGGAAACAACATCACCATTGGTTTTTAATGTTATAACACGCCAGTAATATTGTGTTCCCGGTAATAAAGTAAAACTATTATCCGAAAGACCGGTAGTTGTTACG
>DAIERC010000489.1 GCA_027347125.1 Ignavibacteriales bacterium | reverse complement strand
CGATACAATTGTAATTACCGGTACACACAAATCGGTAGACGCTGCCATCAACTACCTTAGTCTGAAGAATTAAAAATTTAGCGAACTGTTTTTAATATTAAATTTAATCAGGTCTTTAAATTGATTTTATATTTGTTATTTGATAACTTTAGCTAAATAAAAATTATTGTATTCAATTATCTTGGATAGCCAACCGATTATGCATCTCTTCGGTGAAACAGAGTTCGTAGAAAAACAGGGAAGAAAAAATTTAATATCACTTCCGGAAGTTTCTTATTTGAAATCTATCTTTCGCTTTTCTACCGCATTGTTAATGCCGGATTATAGTCTAACAAACAGTAACTTTTTTGTAAATGCATAATCGTAAAAGTTATTAAGGGATAAATTATTCAGACAAAAGATTGTAAAGGAGAAAATTAATGGGTTGGTTCAGTCGATTCATAAATTCTTCCATCGGCAAAAAATTTTTTATGGGGCTTACCGGTGTTTTGCTGATGTTGTTTTTAATTATGCACCTGATAGGAAACCTTACTTTATTTATAGGCGAAAAAGCTTTTACCAACTACGCCGGTACTTTGGAAACCTTAAGGCCTATTGTAAGAGTTATTGAAGTTATACTTGCTTCAATCTTTATAATACATATTTATAGCGGGATAAGATTGTGGTGGGAAAATAAAAAAGCCAATCCCAAGCAATACGCTGTAAATGCAAAGTCGAAAGAAAGTTCTATATTTTCTAGAACCACCGTTTTTACAGGCAGCATTGTTTTTATATTTCTTGTGGTTCATCTTCAAACATTCTGGTATCCAAATAATTTTGAGGAAACAGGAAAAAGTTTGTATCAAATAGTAACCGGGTCGTTTGCAAACCCAGTATATTCTTTGTTCTATGTTCTGGCAATGATACTGTTGGGTTTTCATCTTAACCACGGATTTCAAAGCGCATTTCAAACGTTCGGATGGAACCACAAAAAATATTTTCCTTTCATTCAAAAGGTAGGAACAATATATGCAATTTTAATGGCAGCGGGTTTTGCCTCATTGCCTATTTACTTCTTAATTTCTCGCGGAGGTATGTAATGAGTACACTTGACTCGAAAATTCCGGCTGGTCCAATTGAAAGTAAATGGACGAATCATAAGTTTAATTTAAAATTAGTTAACCCTGCAAACAAGAGAAAATACGACATCATTGTTGTTGGCACTGGCTTGGCAGGTGCTTCGGCCGCGGCAAGCCTTGGTGAACTGGGTTATAACGTAAAAGCATTTTCATTCCACGACAGCCCGAGGCGAGCGCATAGTATTGCGGCCCAAGGCGGAATAAACGCTGCTAAAAATTATCAGAACGACGGAGATTCAATTTTCAGACTGTTTTATGACACTGTTAAAGGCGGCGACTTCCGGGCGCGTGAGGCAAACGTTTATCGTCTTGCGGAAGTAAGCAACAACATTATAGACCAATGCGTTGCACAAGGCGTTCCTTTTGCAAGAGAGTACGGCGGTCTTTTAGACAATCGTTCTTTCGGCGGCGCTCAAGTATCCAGAACGTTTTACGCCAGGGGGCAAACGGGGCAACAGCTTTTGCTTGGTGCTTACAGCGCGTTAAGCAGGCAAATACATGCCGGTACGGTTAAAATGTATTCTCGCAGGGAAATGTTGGATCTTGTAGTAATTGACGGCCTGGCAAGAGGAATTGTTGTAAGAAATCTTATTACCGGCGAGATAGAAAAATATTCCGCTCATGCGGTTGTTCTTGCAACCGGCGGTTATTCAAACGTATTCTTCCTTTCAACCAATGCTATGAACAGCAACGCAACCGCTATCTGGAGGGCTCATAAACGGGGCGCGTTCTTTGCGAATCCGTGTTATACGCAGATTCACCCTACATGCTTGCCTGTTCACGGCGACAACCAATCAAAACTTACTTTGATGAGTGAAAGTTTAAGGAACGACGGAAGAGTTTGGGTATCTAAAATTAAAGGAGATACTAGAAAAGCAAAAGATATTCCCGAAACCGATAGAGATTATTATCTTGAAAGAAAATACCCTTCATTCGGAAACTTAACTCCAAGAGATATCGCTTCCAGAAATGCTAAAGAGGTTTGCGACGAAGGACGTGGGGTAAACGGCGGGCATGGAGTGTTTCTTGATTTCTCGGATGCAATAAATCGTCTCGGTCAAAAAGCGATCGAAGAAAAGTATGGTAACCTTTTTGAAATTTACGAAACGATAACCGGCGAAAATCCTTACCAGGTTCCGATGAAAATTTATCCTGCGCCTCATTATACTATGGGTGGTCTTTGGGTAGATTATAATTTGATGAGCAGCGTTAATGGGCTCTTCGTTTTAGGTGAAGCAAACTTCTCGGATCACGGTGCAAACAGGCTTGGCGCGAGCGCGCTTATGCAGGGCCTGGCCGATGGTTATTTCGTTATTCCATATACTCTCGGAAATTATCTTGCAACAAATAAATTTAGTTCTGTTTCAGTTGATCAAGATGAATTTAAAAAAGACGAACAAGGTGTTAATGATCTGGTGAAACGTCTTCTTTCTATAAAAGGCAAGAGAACCGTTGACGATTTCCACAAAACACTCGGCAGGATTATGTGGAATAAAGTCGGCATGGCTAGAAACGAGAAAGGATTGAAAGAAGCTATAAGCGAAATTAAAGAACTAAGGGAAGAATTCTGGAAAGATGTTAATGTTGTGGGAAGCGACAAGGACTTGAACCAGACGCTTGAAAGAGCCGGAAGAGTAGCCGATTATCTGGAACTTGGTGAACTTATGGCATCCGACGCTTTACACAGAAACGAATCTTGCGGAGGGCATTTCCGGGAAGAATATCAAACCGAAGAAGGCGAAGCTAAACGTGATGATGAAAATTACAGATACGCCGCTGCATGGGAATTCCAGGAAGCCGGCAAATGGGATCTTCACAAAGAACAGCTTGAATTTGAATATGTAAAATTATCCCAGAGGAGTTATAAATAATGAGCGGGACAAATTTGAATCTAAAATTAAAAGTTTGGCGTCAGGCAAGCCCTAAATCTGTTGGCGCATTTGTAGACTATCAAGTTTCGGTTTCTCCCGATTCTTCTTTTCTCGAAATGCTTGATGAAATAAACAATAATCTTGAAAAAAATAATCAAGACCCGATTGTATTCGAAAGCGACTGCCGCGAAGGTATTTGCGGCACCTGCGGGCTTGTAATAAACGGGCAGCCGCACGGACCTATTCCGCGGATAGCAACTTGCCAGTTGCATATGCGTAATTTTAAAGACGGTGAAACAATTTACGTTGAACCTTTCAGAGCAACAGCTTTCCCGGTAATTAAGGATTTGGCTGTTGACAGATCGGCGTTTGATAAAATTATTCAAGCAGGTGGTTACATTTCGGTTAATACCGGCGGTGTTCCGGATGCCAATGAAATTCCTATTTCAAAAGAAATAGCCGCCGAAGCCTTTGATTCCGCTGCATGCATAGGATGCGGCGCATGCGTTGCAGCTTGCAAGAACTCATCGGCAATGCTATTTGTCGGGGCAAAAGTATCGCAGTTTGCTTTGTTGCCTCAGGGGCAGCCTGAAAGAGAAAAACGTGTTGAAGCAATGATTGCAAAAATGGATGAACTCGGGTTCGGGGCGTGTTCAAATACTTACGCGTGCGAGGCCGAATGCCCGAAAGGAATCTCAGTTAAAAACATTGCAAGACTTAACCGGGAGTTTGTAAAAGCTAAGCTTAAGTCTCAAAACGTTGAAGCATAAATATTTCTGTTAAATATTGTACGAACGTAAATCCCGGTTTATTTTAATCGGGATTTTTTTATTTTGGTTCTAATAAAATTGGAGAACAATATTTTATGTTCGAAAAAGAGATAAAGTTTATTGCTGACGTTAATCTAAACAAGATAAAGAGCCTTGGTTCTTTAATTACATTCGATAAACTTTCAAACAGCGATGTTCATCCGGCAATTGTTCAGTATATCTCGGCCGAGCTGGATTATTTGATCCACGAAGATAGGAAAAAACTTCTGGAGCAGTCTGTGTTTGATTATTCCGGTTCGGAAGTAAGCAAGCATTTTAACGCCATCGGGCAGGAAATAAAAAAGAATAAAAAAATTTTATTCGAAGATATAAAGAAACTGATTCTGCAAGCAGTATCTTTCAATGTTAATTTTTTGATGCGCCCCAAATGGTCGTTAACCAAGCTGGTGTACAACGAAGCCGATACGAAAAACATTGATGAACTGAAGCTGTTGTTGAACTATGTTTACTTTTACGAATACATTAAGAGTGTTTTTTTCGCTTACACATCAAAACGAAAATTGATTGCTTTAAGCTCAACCGAGTTTGAGGCGATCCTTGGCAAGATTGATAAGGAAATTTTTACCAGCCAGCAGCAAAAATTTATTGACTTTGCTCTTTA
>DAIERC010000451.1 GCA_027347125.1 Ignavibacteriales bacterium | reverse complement strand
AGATTGTCAAACC
The DNA here is from genome assembly GCA_027347125.1 of Ignavibacteriales bacterium. Taxonomy (GTDB): domain Bacteria; phylum Bacteroidota; class Ignavibacteria; order Ignavibacteriales; family Ignavibacteriaceae; genus FEN-1297. The sequence goes on along the minus strand of DAIERC010000451.1, from coordinate 4,933 downwards.
TGTTAATGCAACCCTTAATCTTGCTCCCGGCGGTTCGTTCATTTGCCCGAATATCAACGCGGTTTTTTCAAGAACTCCCGACTCTTTCATTTCTAGCCACAAGTCGTTTCCTTCACGGGTTCTTTCTCCAACGCCGGCAAATACGGAATATCCGCCATGCTCCTGCGCAATGTTGTGTATTAATTCCTGGATAATAACGGTCTTACCTACTCCGGCACCTCCGAAAAGTCCCGTTTTACCGCCCTTTGAATAAGGTTCGATAAGATCAATTACTTTTATACCTGTCTCAAAAATCTCCGACTTTGTGGAAAGGTTTTTGAACAGCGGAGCCGGCCTGTGAATCGGATAATGTTTTTCGGATTTGATTTCGCCTAAACCATCAATGCCTTTTCCAATTACGTTTATCAAACGCCCTAAAGTATTTGGGCCAACCGGAACGGAAATCGGCTCACCGGTATCAAATGCGTCCATTCCTCTAACCAAACCATCGGTGGTATCCATAGCAACGGTTCTAACTCTATCTTCACCAAGATGTTGTTGAACCTCGGCTATAAGATCTTCTTGAACTCCCTCTGTGTTAGTCCTTGGTATTTTTACCGCATTAAATATACTTGGAAGATGCCCTTCCTCAAATTCAACGTCGACTACCGGACCGATTACCTGGATTATTTTTCCTTTAAGCTCGCTCATTATTATCCTTTGAAGAATTAAAAATTTAATTGGTAAATTTAGTTATTCCAATTAGATTTTACAAATATTTTTATAGCATGTAATTTTTTGTTCCTGCTGAAAAAACACGCAAATTATTTCATCAAAATCATCTTCTTCGTTTGAATATAACCGCCGGATTTCAACTGGTAAAAATAAACGCCGCTCGAAAGATGATAGTTGTCTGCCGACAGCTGAACGCTATATCTTCCCGCGTTACGGTTTTCATCCACTAGCGTTGCCACTTCTCTTCCCAGTAAGTCATATAACTTTATGGTTACATGGCTGAACGCCGGTAGCTGATAGCTGATTGCCGTAACCGGGTTAAACGGGTTCGGATAGTTCTGGCAAAGTACATACGAAAAATTATTTGCGCCCCTATCATTTATTCCGGTTGCAATTTGGAATACGCCTGTTCCGCCGGCATCATTGTACCGCTTCTTAAAATCTTGTATATATTGATTTGCAATTAACGAATCATGAATGATCAAGGTGTTTTCATCATTATCGTTTTCCGCCGCACTCGACCAGTTATGTGAACCGGTAATTACAACCGGATCGCTACTTGCCGTCAATGCGTCAACAATACCGTATTTATCATGCAATGTGCTTATTGTATTTTGATGCATATCCGCGAAAGTTGAAAGATACTGGTATTCGCTGCCTGTAACATTAATATCATTCACTACTCCCCGGATATCTTTTACTCCGGCATTATACCTATTATACATCGCTGTGCCGATATCATCTCTCGTAATTACTAATTGAGCAAGATAGATATCGTGGTTCGCGGAATTTAGCGCGTCAATAATATGGCTGTTTGTACCGTCAGAAGGACTGAAATAAACCATTACGCTTTTGCCGCCGATGTTAAATGAATGCGAAGTATTATCCGATTTCTGCGGGCCAAATTTTGCCGCCGATACATTCGGAGTATCTGTTGTGCTTCCCCACATTTCTTCAAATTCCGCCTGGTAAGCTTTTGTTATTGTAGGATCATTTATTTCAACTACATTATTTTGCCACGAGGCTTCGGTATTTGTTACATTCCACGAGCCCGTCCAGAGCCAATCGTTTGCCTGTACAGTATCGCGCGCGTCAAAAATAAAAAATTTATTATGCATTATACCGTTAAGGCTTGCCGGCCGTTTGGATATTAAAATCCCGTCGTCTATCAAAGATTGCATATCAGGTTGGGTCGTTCTACTGTCGTATACAACTCTTATTTTTACACCGCGTGCCTTTGCGGCTATAAGTGCATTTACTACATCAGGCCTTTGATAAAAGCTGTAAACAGCCATGTCTATTGAATAAACAGCTTGATTGATTCTGTTTACCAGCTTCGTATTAAACAACACGCTTCCCCTTGCCGCGTTACCCGGATAAGCTAATGTTGTATCTACCGGGTAATTAAAATATATATTTATCGTTCCAACGGAAGGATTATCCGAAGCGGTTGAAACTTGCTGCACATCGCTCTGGCTTACTCCGTTCGCGTTTAACGAATATACTTTGTAGTAATAAACAGTAGATGGCTTTAAACCGGTTAAATTTATTTTATGGTATGTTGTATCGTCATTAACTACAATTGAATCCGTTTCTAACGATGATGTTAAGCCGTATTTAATTATTGTGTTGCCGTTTCTTACCGTGTTAAAATAAACAGTAAAGGAAGTAGTGGTTATACCGGATGCGAATACCGGCGAAAGAATTAAGGGTTCTCCGTTCGTAACAATATCGTCTATAAAACGCGGCATTAACTGGTAACCGGAATTAAAGGGCGCTTTGGTTTTATATTGCCCGAGTACACCGATGATGTCTACCTTCCCGGATGGTATTGCATTACCTACAATCGACGTAACATCTATGTCAATTCTTAGCCCTGCCGCCAAAGTACCGGTATCATCGCTTATGTCATAGTTCTTATTGCCTGAAAAATTTCCGCTGCTGCTGATTGTAACATTATTTATTCTTATCAATTTACTTTCGTAAGATTCAAACCCGTTCCACTGCTGATTTATTATATCATTAATTGTTATTACTTCAGGCTCAACAGAATGGTTTGATGATAGAATTGAAACCGAGCTGCTCGACAAATTACTTAATTCCGCGAGGCCGCTGTAATTGGTAAGTACGGCTGTTACACTAACCGAATCTCCGATTTTTACCTTGCCTGCAAAGTTGCTGCCGTATACAGCTACACCGCCGGTTGCGTCTTGTATTGTGCCCGGCCCGCTTGTTCCCATCTGGTTTGATGAAGTAACAATGCCGGCAACCGTAAAAGTTTTCCCGGTATCTATACAAACCCCGTTTGAATCGTTATTCCTTATGCTTGCAATTGGAACAACGGTTTGAGCATGAATATTTATTGTTGTGAAGATTAAAAAAAATACTACAAAAGAAATTATGGTTTTTTGAAAAGCAGAATCGGTTGTTACTTTATTGAAATGTTTACTAAAATACTTTGTTACCGGCATGTTAATAGTTCCCTTTGTTAAAGCAAAAAGAGTAAGTAAATCGCAAAAGTGAATTACTTACTCTTAAAAATTTTCTATTAGTTATATGCTTAAATGTATTACTAATGCTACGCAATCCTTTGAAAGTTGAAATAATGCAGTAATGAAATTGATCAGACTTCTCCATTACTCCATCATCCTCAGAGCTGTATCTGCGTAGAGCGAGTTTATATGTTACTTAAGCAGCATTAACTTTTTAGACATCGTCATGTTGCCGGTTTTTATTGTGTAAACATATACGCCGCTGGTTAAATTATTTGCTTTAAAGTTTACATTTGTAACGCCCGCCGGAGCAACCTGGTTGTACAATGATGCAACTTTTTGCCCGAGTAAATTATAAACTGAAAGTTCAACCTGCTGGGATGTAGGAACTTCAAAGCTTATTACCGTAGAAGGGTTAAACGGGTTTGGATAATTCTGGTAAAGGCCGTATGAATAATTTTTATCTTTGCTTGTTTCAACTGCGGTAGCGGTCATAATACCTGAAGAATCCAATGGTAGTAATTGGTATCCCGAACTATAAGGAGCAGTGCTGATATATTGGCTAAGTATGCCTACAACATTTACAGTACCGGTAGGTATAGCTTTTCCGATAAGTGAAGTGTTTGTTTTTACAATTCTAAAATCGAGCGTATCTGTGCCACTAACAACCGGGAAATTATGGCCAGATGACGTCCCTATATCAAATGTACCTGAGTCTACAAAGTGGACGTTATTTATCTGAAGAAGCATGCTTTCGTATTTTTCAAATCCGTTCCATTGCTGGTTTTTAATTTCCGGTATGGTAACTACGGTTGGCGCAATTGTATGCCCGCTCGAAACAATAGTAACGGTGCTGGCTGTCGTATAAGAAAGTTCGGTTAAGCCGTTGTAAAATTTTAGTTGGAAATTTGAAACGACAACAGAGTCACCTATTTTAACGCCGCTTTGTGTGAATGCATTACCGTATACCGCAATACCTGTCGCGCCGTCTTGAATTTTTCCGGGGCCTGCTGTACCTGTGCCGAGTTGTTGAACTGCTGTTACAACTCCGGCAGCGTTAAAAACACCGTTTAAACTTACAGGGCTGCCGTCGGCGTCATTTGTTTTTAATTCGGTAAGCGAGGTGTTCTGAGAAAAAATATTTGAAGTAGTACATAGCAGTATTACCGCCAATGAAACCAATGCTTTTTTGAGCATGTTTTTTTTGTTTGTATAAATTGACATAGATTTGTCCCTTTTTAATTGTGGTTAAGTAAAAGAACTAAGTTAATAATGATCTAAAAAAAATTAGAACAAAGCCCTTGCATGCTTATCGGCATGGTACGAGCTTCTAACCAGGGGAGATGATTCCACAATTTTGAACCCCATTTTCATGCCCTCTTCCCTGTACATATTAAATTCATCAGGCGTAACAAACCGGTCTACCGGCAAATGCATTTTCGTGGGCTGCAAATACTGGCCTATTGTAAGAATATCGCAGCCGTGCGCAACCAGATCTTTCATTAAATCCAAAACCTCTTCTGGCTTTTCACCTATGCCTACCATAATCCCGCTTTTGGTTCTCAGATATTTATTTTTAAACCATCTTATCAATTCCAGGCTTCTTTCGTACTTAGCCTGCGGTCTTACTACATGGTACAACCTGGGTACCGTTTCAAGGTTATGATTTAAAATATCCGGCGGATTTTTCATTATAATTTCAAACGCTTCTTCGGAACCCCGGAAAT
>DAIERC010000441.1 GCA_027347125.1 Ignavibacteriales bacterium | reverse complement strand
ACGGAACCTAGTTTTACAGGAGTTGCGTCGGAAAATTTTGCATGTTTCGTCGGAAATTCTTTATGCGCAGGGTAACTTGAAAAATAAAACAAAGCCGGCTTGCCGGCATCTTTACTGGCAAATGTTATTTCCTTAGAACCTTTGCCGATGTAAAGCGCGTCTTTTTTTGCCATTTTATAAACAGTACCGTCAACAATTATTTCGCCTTCTTCGCCTATATTAATTACACCTATTTCTCGTCTCTCGGCAAAAAACTCAGCGGCCATTTCTTTTTTACTGCTTTCCAGTTTCAGCTTTTTAGAAACGGGAACCGCAGAGCCGGTTATCGAACGATCAATATCCGAATAAACCGTCTCGATTGTATCAGGCTTAAAAAGATTATCGATCAAAAACATTTTGCGTAATTCATCGCTTGTCATTCTTTTGTATCCGTTCGGGTCGGTTGAAAATCTTACTTCCATTTTATTCTCCGTTTTTTATTTACGTTAATTCTATATATTAATAACTCTGTTACGCAACCCATTGGAATGCCGGTGTATCACTATAATTGAATTGATCAATTTACTCCATCATTCCAATACTCCGGTGAGTAGGGTTTGTGCAGGGTAAATTAATTATTTACTTCCTTAGCCATGCTTAAAAGCCATGCAAAAAGATTTTCGGCAGCTTTATAATTTTCAAAAGGCACAGGTAATTTATTGTTGCCGTAATATTCGTTATAAAACCATGGATCGCCGATAGCAAAAACGCCGCCCTTGCCGTATTTTGCGTAAGCCATAATTATATTGCTATTCTCAACAAGAACCGGCTTTGCGGGCTTTTCTAATTTTAAAGTAGATATTTCTTTTAAATAAATTTGCTTTACGTTTTTGAAGATTGGCTGATCGGGAAATTTATCGAACTTGCCCATATCAAATTTTCTTCCTTTTACTTTGTTTATGCTTACCTCGTTAAAATGGATACCGAACTTTTCCGATAATTTGTTGAAATGCTCAAACTCGGCGTTACCTTTATCGTTCTCCATCAGCATAAGTATGCCGCCGTTTTTAACCCACCTGGTAATTACCTCAATATCTTTTTCGTTAACATAATTTGGTTTGGCAGTTTCTTGCGGCGTGTCCGGGTCAACAATAAGATAAATGCTAAAGTTATCTAAAGCCTTAATTGTAGGAGCCGTGGGCAACTCGCTTACGTTCGCGCCTAAATTCAGAATCATGTTGCCAACATCCGAATAACCGGAATTGGTGGTATCCTCCCAAATATAATGAAAACGCTCTTCCTTGCCTTCTTTGTTTTTTCTGTACTCGTTATTAAAATAGTAATCAAGTCCCACAACTTTACTGTTGCCGACCAGCTTGTTGATAGCTACTTTATTTTTTAAATATTCTTTTAAAGACAATCCCGATTCTTTTATTCCGTTAGCAACCAGCCCGGCAACAACCTCCGCGCCGTGCATTGAGAAGTGGGTGTTATCTTTTTTACCTTCGGGTAACCTTGCGTACTTACCTTTAGGAACCCAAAGGAATATTTTTTTTGTTCCCTCAGGCCCAAGTTTGGTAAATAGATTTTTACTGCTGTTATATAAATCAATTAAAGCTACGTTTTCTTCTTTTGCAACTTCTCTAACAACTCCGGGGTAATCGCCGTGCGTATCTACAAGCGCTCCCTTGTCATCAAACTTTCTGCGGTTAACAGGAGTAATCAAAACCGGGATTGCGCCTTTCTGCTTAACATCTTTTACAAACTTTATTAGGTTGTCTTTATAAGCGGTATGAGGCGCCGCATAACGTGTCGAATCTTTTATCTTTTCGTCGTTGTGCCCGAATTGAATGAACACATAATTGCCGGCTTCAAGCTTGTCTAATACTTTTTGCCATCTTCCCTCATCAATAAAACTTTTTGTACTTCTGCCGTTAACGGCAAAATTTTCAATTTCAACCTGGTCGTTGAAATACAAAGGCAACATTTGCCCCCATCCTCTTTCAGGGTTATCAGCCAAAGGTTTGTTGGCCATGGTAGAATCGCCGACAAGAAATATTTTTACTTTGCCCTGCGATAACCATCCGGCGGATACCAATAAGGTTGATATAATTAAAACTAGAAATGCAGATTTTTTAAATAACATTTTTAAGTCTCTCTATTTTATTTAATAACAGATATCTTTCTACAATTCTTTTCAAGAAATATAATTTTATTATTAACCTCACTCAGCTCTTCAAATATTTTGATAAAGAAATTTACCAGATTTCCGCATTCCTCCGGTTTTCCATTACAAATTATTTCTTAATACTTTTAAGATAGTCTAAAAGAATATGAACATTACGTGAATAAGCTTCCGTAGAAATATACTCTTGATTGCTTTTATCCGGAAACGGAGAAGTATCGTATTGGTCGCCGACATAGGTTGTAGAATATTTTTTTGTATGCACGTCATCGCAATTTGCGGGCGCGCCTACATAAGGGTTTGAAGTATATTCGTGCTTAACCAGCCATCTTCCTTCGGGGTCCAAAGAAGTAATTATTTTTTCAACTAAGGTTCTATTTGAAACAATTGCATTTTCATCCGCTAAACTTGGAACTTCGCAATACTCCAGAATTTTATGAAACCTTTCCAGCGGAGATTTTTCAATAACTTCACCGGGCTTTAACGGCGATGCCTCGGTTACCTTTGCCGAATCTTCCTTCATCACGTTTTGATATTCTTCCTCTACCTGCGCAAGGTTTATTTCCCTGTAATTTCTATAATGAATAACCGGCATTGAACTATCGTGATCATAATAGTAATGGCCGCAATCAACATTACTGCCTTCTCTATGCGTGTATAAAACTTTGTTAGTGCCCGGCTCTACAAATTTCGGGAATACATAAACTCCCTCTGGCAATTTGGGGTTTGTTATTTTTATGCTGCTCAGCCAGTTCAGCGCATCCGGGATATGAGCAATAAATCTTTTATCGCCGGTTATCTTATAAAATTTTATTAAAAGTTCTATATGCTTTGCGGTATACTGCGGATCATAAGAAGCAGGTTCATAAGTGCGCGCGCCTGCAAGTTGCAAATCCAATGTATATTGCTGCCCCCATCCTGCTTGCGGCGGAGCACCTTGCGTAAGCATATAGAAATACATTCCGCGTCTAATCGGTTCGAGAAATTTGTTTTCACCCAGCGTTGCATAACATACAATTAAAAACTCCACATTTTCCCATACAACGTTATCGTTAAAAGTGTAGAACGATGTGTAATCCGGGTGACCGCTTTTGTTAAAGTCATGCATTAAAGGATACCTTTGCGGCCAGCCGCCGGAAGGATACTGGCTTTTCAAAATAAAGTTTATAGTTTTATCCAGCGGTTCTTTAAATGCAGGATCCATTTTTGTCAGGTAAAATCTCAAAAGAAAAAACGCCGCGCCGTCGGTTGTTTCATCGTCAAATGTAGCGTTACCGTAATAATGCTGAAATTCTTCAAGCCGCCACGCGTTTTTACCGTAAGTGGCGTACCATTTTTTAAGTGATTTTTCACCGCCGAAATCTATAATATAACTCCAGCCGCCGCAGGCAAGCTGCCCCCACACAAGAGCCTTTGCGGCCTTTTCCGCCTGCTCGTAATAATATTCATCGTTAGTAGCTTCGTACACATCAAGAAAAGTATTTCCCATGCTTACGGTACCGGGGTCCTGCACCCAAATCATTGTTGGGTACGCTTCCATCTCGCCCCATCTTCTTGAAAGATCGGGAAGATAATGTGAAAGGTATCCGCCGTTAGTGCTGACTTTTTCCGCGAAAAATTCGGTAGATTTTTTTATGGCGGAAAATATCTGCTCATCAAGTTTTTGATTACTTTGAGCGTTCAACCTGGCAAACAGAGCTATGAAAATAATAAGAGAAAGAAAAACTATCCTTGATAACGAACGGGAAATAACGTTAATAAATTTCAAGAGAGCCTCCGTAAGAAAGCGGAATTTTGGTTTTGTTTTATTTGGCTTTTTCTAATTCAATTGCCGCTAATATAAATGAGCCTAGCCCTTTCATATCGTTGGTTCGCTGCGGTTCACTTATATAATATTCAAACGAACCATCTCTGTAAGGCTTCCCGCCTAAGCCGGCGCTTCTGCATGTATGGTTTAAATCAATTAACCCGTTTTTTTCTACGGTAACAAAATGCTTCGTTATTCCCTTAAATGATTCTTTAGCCGCTTTCAAGAATTTTTTGTCGAGATATCCTTTGTTCGCTCCCTTGGCAAAAGCATATGTAAACATGCATGAAGCCGAAGCTTCCAGATAATTCCCTTTCCTATTTCCCTGATCGGTTACCTGGTACCACAGTTTTGTTTTGGGGTCTCTAAATTTCAAAATAGCGCCGGATACTTTTTTTAAGATATTAATTATTTCCTGTCTCTTCGGATGATCTTTGGGTATGAAGTCTAAAACATCAACAAGCGCCATTTCGTACCAGCCCATCGCCCTCGACCAGAAATGTGGCGAGCATCCGGTTACGGGATTAGCCCATTTCATTTTTTTGCTTTCGTCCCATGCGTGGTAAAGCAAACCTGTTTTCGGATCGCGGGTATGCTCTTCGATAAGAATAAACTGGTTTATTATATCGTCAAAATCTTTTGGCTGGTTAAATATCTCCGCGTACTGAGCGTAGAAAGGCTCAGCCATATATAATCCGTCCAACCACATCTGGTTGGGATAAATTTCTTTATGCCAAAATCCGCCGGTTGGTGTTCTGGGTTGGTTGGCCAGCTGCTTTCTTAATGTATCGGCGGCTTTTTTATATTTATCGTTTTTTGTGGCAAGGTAAAGCGTTAAAAGCTGTCTGCCTGCATTTATGTTGTCAAGCGTAAAAGAATTATACTTATAGGTTTTAATAGTCCCGTTGTCTTCTACGTATTTGTCTATGTTGTCTTTTATAAAATCGAAATATTTTTTATCGCCGGTTTTTATCCATAGTTGATGAAAAGATTCCAGCAATAAACCTTGCTCGTAATTCCATCTTTGGTCGGGTATTAAGGAGTCGTATGTAACGGCGCCGGGATGACGGGCAATAAATGTATCGGCAATTCTTTGCGACCAGGGTTCGTTAACGGGAATTTTAATTTCAGAAGTTTGAGCTTTAGAAAAGCTTAAGGCAAAAAAGGTGAGCAATAAAATCAAATAATTTTTCATATAACACCCTTGTTATTTTAGTGGGATGTAAAGAAAATCCAAATAGAAAAAGTTTGAAATGGTTTTTCTTTTTAAACTTATTACCGGCTTTAACAAAGCATTGTTGTACTTTGAAAAAGCCGGTAAATATAGTTTTGGTTTTAGAATCCGAATTCTACCGAGAACCGGTTAACATTGCTGAAAAAACTATCCATTTTAGAGAAAGAATAGTTTACTTCAACAGCGTTGCCGGCTATAGAGGTATTAAAACCTAAACCGGCAGACCACGACATAACATCTCTGTTTGTCTGGTAACCGCCTCTTATCGAAATCATATTCATGTATTTATATTCCAGGCCCATGTTTACGCGCTCGGAATAATTATTTGAATGTAAGAAATCAATTGCGAAAGTAATATTCTGTTCATCCGGCGACATTTGCGGATTGATAAACTGCATCAGGTCTATAGCTCCGCCCATTGTAAATGTTAACGGAAGCTGTTCATCGTTTTGTTCTCTTCTTATGTTCGATGCAAAGTTTCTTATCGCCATTCCGAAACGGAAATTTTTATAACCGGTGTAGTATTTAACGCCCGCGTCAAAAGCCAATTTGGTAGCGTCGTTCTTCTTAGTAACTCCGTTGTCGAATATGTTTTCGCCCAAATTCTGGCCGACAAAACGAACGGAACCGCCAATTAAGAATTTCGTGCTTATCGCCTTCGCGTAGGTTAATCCTACCGAATAAGCGCCGACGTTGCTCATCGGACCGTCATCAATATACCCGCGAACTCCGCCGCCGGTTATTAATGTAGGGTCCAGCCTTGTTGCGTTAAGTGTACCGTAATCTACGGTTAAAAAGCTTACGCCAACGGAACCGTAATTACCCATGTTGTATGCTATCGCTCCGCCAAGGTAATTAATATCGGCAATCCATTGCGTGTAATTAACCGTAACATCAAATTTATTTTTTGTTTCTACCATGCCGGCAGGATTGTAAAACATACTTTCGGCGCCGACACCAATAGCCGTATATGCATCTCCCATAGCGCTTGCTTTCGGGGAGATACTAACAAGTTGAAAGTTCATCGTGCTTTGCCCAACCTTGTTCAGGGAAACTTGCCCAAAGAGCGCGGCTGAAGACAAAAGCCCGATTATCATTACTAGTATTAATTTTAATAATTTCATTAATAAATCTCCTCTAATTGTATTAGCGTACTATGACAAATTTTTGATACGATGCGTCGCCATTGGGTCTTTGGAAAACCGCAATGTAAATGCCACTACTTACAATTTGTCCGCTAGATGTATCCAAAGTCCACTGTTCGGAACCGCTTGGTCCTCCAGGGCTGTTGTGATCTATAGTTTTAACAAGGTCGCCGTTTTCGGTAAATATTTTTATCGTACATATTGCCGGAAGATTTAAGAAATAAATCAAACGACCCTGTGTGCCCGAACCGTACGTAGCGCCGTTTACAAGCGGATCGCTTATATTGTACGGGTTAGGTACAACTCTAATTCTAGACATATCATCCTGCGGCAATACCGGCGGATAAATAATTGGCGTACCAGAAGAGTTATCCTGTACAAATAAACGGCTGCTGTACATCATTTTCCCTCTAGTGGTAGGATCGGCATTCGGATCATTCGGATCTATTAATGCTTTTGCCTGAACGTAATATGAATAGTTGGCGCCGGTTCTGATTGTTGTGTCGTTAAAAGTATGGCTGGCAGCCTTGTCGCTCGAATTACTGTTATAAACAACATCATAAAAAACAGTATCGTAACGAGAAATTCTTCTCATTATTCTGTAACCGGCAAAGTTAGAAAGCTGTTCGGCCGGAACGTCTGCCCAGGTTAATTGTATCTGGCTTGCATAAGCGGTAGCCGTTACTTTTGATGGTGGGGGCGGCTCTAACGGAATTTGATAGTTATGATCATAATTCCATTTTGCTCTATATGCCGAGAGCATTACCGAATCAATACCCATGCTTGCCCATTTGTCTTTGCTTATATCCCACTGGTTGGCGTCCGGAGGAAATTTAAATTCACTCGGAAGCCAGCCGTTGGTACCCGGCATGTTCGGAGGGTCTTGAATAGTCCTGTTTGACCACTGTGCACCTATTTGTTTGGCTAATTCTTCACTAATGCCGGCGGCGCCCGTTGCGTATACAATATGTATCTTCTGACCGGGAGCAAAATGATAAGGTCCGTAAACAGCGTGCATTAACGCCTGATTGCTGGTTGTTGTACCGGCTGAATAATTTGAGAAATCGGAAACTCCGAGTTCGTCGGTATTAATGCCGTGATGCGTTCCGGGGAAAGTATTGCCGGTCATAGGGTCTCTGTCTGAATAACCGCCAATGATTGCCCAGAAGCTTGCACTATTGTACTGGTCGCTTCCGCTTTGATATGAAGCTGAAATCTTAGTATCGTTACCCGAATAAGTTATCCTTGGCTGAAGGAAATCGTCAACGTCGGCGCTTGGATTCGTAGAATCAAAAGCTTGCTTTGAAGCGTGAAGCACGGTGTAAAAATCCAGCAGCGTACCTGTTAAACGGCCCTGCTGAGCCGGTTCCGCGGGCGCCCACATTTGATCGCCGCCTTTTTGTGGATCATCCGCACTGTATTCATAAAACACGCGCAGCTTGCCGGGTACTTCACCGTTGCAAAATGTCATGCTCGTGTCTGAAGCTCTGCCGCCGTGATAATGCAGCCAGGTAAAATTATTCTGGAAACCATTACCCGCCGCAGGCTGCGGATTT
>DAIERC010000428.1 GCA_027347125.1 Ignavibacteriales bacterium | reverse complement strand
AGAATATTTTTTAATGCCCCATGGAGGCTACGGAATGGATAAAATACTGGTAATTGAAGACGACCATGATGTAAGAAGGAACATTGTTGATCTGTTAGAAATGGCAGGATATAAAACAAGAGAAGCATCTGACGGTGTGGAAGCTTTGGCCGTTGTTAAAACTTTTACCCCGGACCTGGTAATTTCCGATATTATGATGCCGAGAATGGATGGCTATTCACTCCTGAGGGAATTTCAGAATGATTCTACTACATCTCTTATCCCCTTTATTTTTCTTTCGGCTAAAATGGAAATGTCGGATATTAGAAAAGGGATGAACGACGGAGCCGACGATTATTTAATAAAACCTTACAAAGCCAACGAGCTTCTTCAAGCGGTAAGTATGCGACTTAAAAAAAAGAAGCGAATAGATCAAACCTTAAAAGAAACAGCGTTAAATATTTCTCTTTATGTTCCGCATGAACTTCGTACGCCGTTGGTTGCCATACTTGGGTTTACCGATATTTTAATGGAAGATTTTGATTCTATCGGAAGAAACGAAATTCTGGAGATGTTGGAGAAGATCAAGAAATCCAGCAAGCGGCTTCACAGAACCATAGAAAAATTTCTGATGTACACACAGCTCGAACTTCTGGAAAAAGACGAAGCCGCGTTGAGCGGATTCCTAAATTCTAATACTCAAAACGGTGAGGAAGTAATAAAACTGGTTGTGCTAGAAAAATTTCAAAACAGCGGCAGACAACACGATTTTAAGTTTAACCTAAAAAATGCCCGCGTAAAAATAACCGAAGATCACTTAAAATATATAATTGATGAATTAATCGAAAATGCTCTAAAATTTTCTCTGCCCGGTTCGATAATTGATATAGAGGCCAAACTAGAAGATGACATGTACAATATAGAAATTACCGATCACGGTATTGGTATGACTAATGAGCAAATTGGCCGGGTATCTCCGTTTATTCAACATAAGCGTGAAGTTCTTGACCAAAAAGGTAACGGTCTGGGTTTGGTTATTGTAAAAAAAATAGTATCCATTTACAAAGGCCGTTTTTCAATTAACGGCGAAGTAAATAAATACACGAAAGTATCGATAGGTTTACCATTATATTAACGGGAAAGAAATGAGCGATATTTTAGAACAGAAAAAAACATCAACGGAGTTACTGCAGCTGGTTAGTTTTGTTATAGGTAAAGAGGAATTCGGTATAGACATTCTTATCGTAAAAGAAATAAACCGGATAACACAAATAACCAAAATGCCTAACTCGCCGGATTATGTTGAAGGAGTGATAAATCTTCGCGGAAGGATTATTCCGATAGTTGATTTAAGAAGCCGGCTGGGGTTACCAAGAAAAGAAAGCGACAAAAACACCCGTATTATAGTTTTGGAAATATCCGGGAAAACCATAGGCTTTATTGTAGACGCGGTAAAAGAAGTGCTTCGTGTTCCCGATAGTATAATGGAAGCGCCTCCCGAAATAGTATCCGGTGTTAACTCGGAATTCATTAAGTCGGTTGGCAAACTGGAAGACCGGTTGATTATTATTATCGATCAGGAAAAACTTCTTACCTCAAAAGAAAAGCAAGAGCTTGTTAAGCTTGATGAGAATTAGATAACAATAATTTATTGGGGCTGTTCATAAACCTGTTATTTTTATATTACTATTCCGGCTAAAAGTACCCGGTTTCCTCGCTACAAATTTACGGAAGAACAGCCCCATATCGGTTCGCTTTTAGGCCGCACGGCCGATATTGAAGCGATAAATTTCCGCTATAAACTCCCACGCATTTTTTTGATGTCAAATTGTTCCCGCTTGTAAATTTAATTACCCTCTTAAATATATTTTTAATAAATTTGAACCAAATGTAAGGGTTCGTCATTTTAAGTGGGGACTAAATGAAAAATTCTTTCAAAGATTAAAAGATGTTTACCTTCAAAAGGATAGCTCGTTTTTATCTACCGGATAAAAAATTATCACTCCTTGCTTTGCGGATTTCGGAAAATGGATTGAAAGAAAATTGGATTAGCGGTAGAACTTTTATACTTCAATATAAAGGTTGTACGTAAGATATTTTTATGTACGACCTTTTTATTTGAAGTAATCTGCACACAAATAAATATCGGTGCAAATTATGAAAACGGAAAATACGTTAAGAAAAAGATTTTATCAGACACAAAATCTTAAAGCGCCTCCGGAAAAAATATTTCCGCTTCTTTGCCCGGTGCGTGAATATGAGTGGGTGGAGCGCTGGGAATGTAAAATGGTTTATACTAATTCCGGCTTTGCCGAAGATAATTGCATCTTTACTACAAAACCTAATAATGAAGAACCTGAAGATATTTGGGCTGTTAGCAAATATAAACCTCCGCTGGAAATTCAATTTGTAAGAACCAACGGCTTTAGAGTTATCCGTTATAATATTTCGCTGAAACCGAATTCCGGCGGAACTTGTTTTGCCGAGTGGGAGCAGATCATAACCGGCTTAAACACGGAAGGAAATTCGTATGTAGAAAAACTAGTAGAAGATGATTTTAAGAAGATGGTGGAATCGCTTGAAAATATGCTTAATTATTATCTTGAAAAAGGAAAGATGCTGAAGTTCGACCTGGAAATTTAATCCGGATAATTTTAAAATTAAATTGTTCATATTATCAATAAAGCCGGTTCTTATTGTTATTCCGGCAAACCGGAATCTTTTTTTCATAAGGTTCATCTTACGTATAGAGAAGGGAGAAAATATGTTTATTGATGACAAATTAAAAAGCGATCTCCAGAGATATTTTGCTGCTTTAACAAAAAAGGTAAAACTGGTTCTGTTCACCCAAGATTTTGAATGCCAGTATTGCCGGGAAACGCGTGAGCTTTTAACCGAGCTGTCTGCAGTGTCGGATAAAGTGGAATTAGAAATTAAGAGTTTTGATAAAGATAAAGACTCCGCAGAAAAATTCGGCGTGGATAAAATACCGGCAACCATTTTGCTTGACGAAAACGGTTCCGATTACGGAATTAAGTATTACGGTATTCCAAGCGGTTACGAGTTCTCATCTTTGCTTGAAGATATAATTATGTTTGGAACAGGACAAACTCAATTATCCGAAAGCTTAATTGAAAAGATAAAATCAATAAAATACCCCGTGCATTTCCAGGTGTTTGTTACGCCAACATGCCCATATTGCCCGCGCGCTGTTTTAGCCGCCCACAAATTTGCATACCTTAACAAGAATATAAAAGCAGATATGGTTGAGGCAACGGAGTTTCCACATTTATCTAATAAATACAGTGTAATGGGCGTGCCTAGAACAGTGATAAATGAAAATGATTTTATTGAGGGAGCCGCACCGGAAGAAATGGTGCTGGAAAAAATAAATATAATGCAGGCTTCTGTTTAATAAGAATAACGTAAAAAAATAACCCAATGTTATGGAAATCTCTAAGCAAATTACAAAAGATATTTACATAGAAGACCTTGTTGAGTTGTATCCCGACTCGGTTGATTACTTAATGAAGAAAGGAATCCGCTGCCTTGTTTGTGGTGAGCCTATCTGGGGCACTCTTGAGTCGGCCGCAAAAGAAAAAGGTTTTGATGAATCGAAGATTAATTCCTTTGTTAACGAACTTAATGAATTATTAAATCATCAAAATTAAAAAGTAAAGAACGGGGATAATAAATTGCAATGCGTTTGTTGTTAATGATTTCTGTGTTCGTAATCATTATGAATATTCTAACGCCTTGATATTCATTGCCTACCTGTCTAAGTTCATTCATCTTTTTTTAGCATAAAATTTTATAATAACCAGCTTGCTGTTCAGCTAAGCATTTACTTATTCTTTTAAAATTATTTGGCGGTTGTGCTGCCGGTTGAAATTACTAAATCAAAAGGAAAAATAATGAAGGTAAACAGAAGAGATTTCTTAAGTAAAGCTTTCCAGGGTGCTGCACTTATTGCGCTGCCCGGTATTCTTGGTTCGGTTTTAGAAAGCTGCAATAGCGCAAATCCTACTAACCCGGCAAATGCCTCAAGCCTTTCAACTATTCAAGCCACATCTCAAAGCGGATTAATTACAATAGATATTAACTCATCTTCTCCATTAGCAAAAACCGGTTCGGCAGCGCTGTTACAGTTTCAAAACGGATCTATCCTTGTCGATCATCCGTCGGATACTGCTTTTAATGCTCTTTCATCTATTTGTACACACCAGGGATGTACCATAACCAATTACGATGCCGGCAGCCAGAACTTCGTATGTCCTTGCCACGGATCGGTGTTTAACGCAAAGGGGCAGGTTGTAAGCGGCCCGGCTGGTTCTTCTTTGCCAACATATCAAAACCAATATGTTAACGGGCAGCTAACCATAAAAGTTGGTTAGGTTTTTGAGTTAAAAAGTTAATTGGAAACGGGTATCACTAAAAACCGAAGGAGAGAAATACTATTTAAATTCCAACTTCTCTATCAAAAATCCAGTTGAATTTCATATTGGTGCCCGCAATAGAAAACCTGCTTGCGAGTTTTAAATATCTTTCGGAAAGATTACACAGGTAATCCTGAGCCTTTGCAGCAACATCCGACAGACCGTTAAGCTTAGCGATGTTCCAGCCGTTAACAAGGTTATTGATTATTTCAGCATAATCTTTCGTAGTATATACTTCCAGTTTTTGAGCAACTTTCGAAAAATTAATGAAAAGATTTTTATCGTGTCCATCGTACATTAAATCAGCGGGCATTGTAATTTTTGTTTTCATCATTTTTGAAAAAGAAAGAACCGCCTGTACCGGATCGACCTCGAAAATTTTAGACATAAAAAGTCTGTAAGCTCTTTCGTGCCTGGCCTCATCTCCGGCAATTACGCCGCAAATTTTATGAAGTCTTTCGTCACCCGCTTTTAATGCAAGTTTTGCTACATTCCTATGGGAGATTTTTGTAGCGCGTTCCTGGAATGAGGTATAAATAAAACCAAGGTAGGGATCGTTTTCGGTTTGAGGATTAAAGCCGTTATTTATAAGATGGTGAATGGTAATTTCAATTGCTCTCGTATCTACCCTGCCGGAAAGAAATAAGTATTTATTCAGCAGGTCGCCGTGCCGGTTCTCTTCGGCGGTCCAGCCGCGGCTCCACTTTGCCCAG
>DAIERC010000399.1 GCA_027347125.1 Ignavibacteriales bacterium | reverse complement strand
AGTTCTGTTCTCTTTAATAATATAAAAAACATGTTTAATCTTTTCGCTGCCGACCAAGGTGTGCTTGTCCGGAACAACACTTTGGATGTTTACCCAGTTCTTAACTTTTGAAACATAAGGAGTGTTCTGGTAAACTCGCTGCGTCATTTTATTAAGAGTTTCCTGGTTTGGATAATCAATAATTGATAATGTCCCTTTTAAAAGTGAGCCGATGTATTGAACATCTTTATGGTTTTGAACTACACCGGGATGCGGCCCATCCGGGTTTGCCATTGAAGTAAGGCCTTTTCCGTTTGCAACAATAATTTGGTTGGTGTTCTTGTCGAACCGAACCGCCGAAGGATACCAGCCGGTGGGAATAAAACCAAGGCTTTTGGTTTTATTAATTTCACTAACATCAAAAAGAGCGAGGTAATTATTATCGGCGTTGGCAATCATCAAAACAGTTTCATCGCCATTTAAACAAATTGAGTTTGGTGTGCTGCCGAAAGGTACTTCGGGAGTTAATGCGGAATTAATTCTTTCCGATTCTTTCTTCGTTGTCAGGTCGATAACCGAAGCGGTGTTATTATTTGCATTGGCTACAAACAGTCGTGAGTCATCTGAAGTAATAACCATATCGCACGGATGATCACCAACTTTTATAACATTTGTAACTTTAAAATAGGAAAGATCAATTTCATCTATCGAAGCGTTACCCCAAACCGAAACATAAGCGTACGTACCTGCGTGATTGCTTTTTACAGCGTAACACTCGCCACCCAATTTTATTACTTTTGTTATTTCTTTTGTGGCCGGATTACAGACATACAATGAATTGCTTTGTTTTGAAACCGCTAGCAAAATATTTTTATTTTTTACATAGTCCAACCCTGTAACGGAAATATTTTCCTTTGGAGCTTTCTCGCCCAGTAAAATGGAATCACGGAGGGTGAGCTTGCCGTTATGAAAATCAAAAATATAAATAAGATTATTATTACCGCCGGAAGCATACAGTTTCGAATTGTCGCCGTTAAATGTTAAACCGTACCATGTTTGGGGAACAATTAAACGCTGAACCTCTTTGTTATTTTTTAGATCGACTACGGAAAAAGAATTTTCACCCATTCCGCTGTTTGAAGTAACAGAATATATGCCGTCATTTGTAATAACCATATTTAAAGGCAGTTCGCCAATCTGAACTTGAGTTCCGGCGGGCGAGAGTTTCCATCCGTTTGGAAGAAGTGTATAACCGTTATAGCTGCCGGGCAGCGCTTCGTTAATTTCTGTTTTAGTTTGCTTTAACGAGGATGAGCACCCCGGAATAAAAGCTATAGCAAACGTCAAAATAAAAGCCGCGGGCAAATAACGGGAGTATTTCTTCATAATATTAACACGGGTTAAAAAGTTTTGAAATATTTGTTGGCAGTAATTTAAGCAAGTTGAAAAATAAAATCAGAATTAGAAATCACAAAGAATAAAATTAAAAATAAATTGATAAAGAGAGCAATATTTGTAAAAAAATCCCCTTATTTCTAAGGAGACACTTATTTTTAATTGCCTTCATCATAATTTAGAATAGGGCGAAGCCATCGCTCGGTTTCTTCAATACTCATACCTTTTCGTTTGTGGTAATCTAGAACCTGATCCTTCCCGATTTTTCCGACGTTAAAATATTTTGATTCCGGATGCGCAAAGTAAAGCCCGCTTACAGAAGCGGCCGGGTACATTGCCAGGCTTTCCGTTAATATAATCGATGCGTTCTTTTCCGCGTCGAGCAGGTTAAAAATAATTTTCTTTTCTGTGTGATCGGGTTGCGCCGGGTAGCCCGGAGCGGGGCGGATACCATCGTATTTTTCTTTGATGAGATCATCGTTGTTTAATTGTTCTTCTTTTGCATAGCCCCAGTATTGCTTTCTAACCAGCTCATGCAAGTGTTCCGCGAAGGCCTCGGCCAGTCTGTCGGCAAGTGCTTTAGTCATTATACTGTTATAATCGTCGTGTTCTTTTTCAAATTGTTCCGTTAGTTTTTCCGCCCCGATGCCTGTGGTAACCGCGAAGGCTCCAAGGTAATCTTTAACGCCGCTTTCCTTGGGAGCTATATAATCTGCCAGTGCAAGATTCGGCAGGCCGTCAGATTTTTTAGTTTGGGAACGCAAAGAATGCAAGACGTGCTTTACGCCTTTACGGGAATCGTCTGCATAAATTTCTATATCGTCACCTACGGAATTTGCAGGGAATAAACCAAATACACCGTTAGCGGTAAGAAGTTTTTCATCAACTATTTTATATAGGAGTTTGTTTGCGTCATTAAAAAGTTTTTTTGCTTCGTTCCCGAGTTTTTCATCTTGAAAGATTGAAGGGTATTTACCTTTCAGTTCCCAGGTTAAAAAGAAAGGCGTCCAATCGATATATTTTCTCAACGTATCAAGAGGAAATTCCCTTAATACAGTAACGCCGGGATATGAGGGCGGAGTAACTTTTATATCACTCCAATTTTGAATAAATTTGTTAGCCCTTGCCTCTTCTATCGAAATGAAATTTTTTGCTTCACGTTTTTTAAGATGATCCTCCCTGATCTTTTTATATTCTTTTACCAAACCTTTTTCAAAGTCTTCTTTTATTTTTTTATTATCATTTAAAAGATTGCTAACAAAAGGAACGCTTCTGGAAGCGTCCAGAACATGCGCGGTAACACCGCTGTAGCCGGGCGCGATTTTAACTGCCGTATGAATACGTGATGTTGTTGCGCCGCCAATAAGCAGGGGAATTTTAAATCCGCGTCTTTCCATTTCCTTGGCAATATTAACCATCTCATCGAGCGAGGGTGTAATAAGTCCGCTAACTCCGATTACATCAACTTTTTCATCAATGGCTGTTTGTAAAATTTTTTCCGAACTGACCATAACCCCTAGATCTATTACATTATAATTATTGCAGCCGAGTACAACGCCAACAATATTTTTCCCGATATCGTGAACATCTCCCTTAACGGTTGCAAGCAATACTTTTCCCGCTTGCCGCGTATCGTTTGAAGCCAGCTTCTCCTCTTCAATGTAGGGAATAAGGTACGCCACGGCTTTTTTCATTACCCGCGCGCTTTTTACAACTTGAGGTAAAAACATTTTACCCGCGCCGAATAAATCACCGACAACATTCATTCCTTCCATCAAAGGACCTTCAATTACATCAAGTGGCTTTTTAAATTGCTTTCTGTCTTCTTCTGTATCTTCTTCAATGTAATCAACTATGCCTTTTATAAGAGCATGTTTTAATCTCTCTTTTACCGGCGCGTTTCGCCACTCGTCCTGTTTAACTTCTATTTTTCCTTTTTGCTTTACGGTCTCGGCAAACTCAACTAAACGTTCGGTAGCGTCGTTACGCCTGTTTAAAAGAACATCTTCAACAAGAGTTAGAAGATCCTTGGGAATTTCTTCATACACTTCAAGTTGACCGGCATTAACAATTCCCATATCAAGGCCGGCTTTTATCGCATGATAAAGGAAGGCCGAGTGCATAGCTTCGCGTACTACATTATTTCCCCTAAATGAAAAAGAAATATTGCTTATGCCGCCGCTTACTCTTACCATCGGCAGGTTTTGTTTAATCCATTTAGTAGTTTCTATAAAATCTATCGCGTAATTATTATGCTCTTCAATTCCCGTAGCGACGGTAAGGATGTTGGGGTCAATAATAATATCCTGTGGCGGAAAGCCAACATCTTCGGTTAATATTTTGTATGCCCGTTTGCAAATATCTATTCTGCGTTGAAGTGTATCGCCCTGGCCCTTCTCATCAAAAGCCATAACAATAACCGCCGCGCCGTATTGAAGTACTTTGCGCGCTCTTTCTTTAAATATTTCTTCGCCTTCTTTTAAACTGATTGAATTTACAATGCTTTTTCCCTGTAAGCATTTCAGGCCGGCTTCTATTACCGACCATTTGGATGAATCTAACATTATGGGAAGTTTAGCAATATCGGGCTCTGCCATTACCAAATTTAAAAACTTAACCATAGCTGCTTCGGAATCCAGCAGGCCTTCGTCCATATTTACATCAAGCACCTGCGCTCCGCCTTCAACCTGGCTGCGGGCAACGGCAAGCGCCGCTTCATAATCGCCGGCAAGAATTAATTTCTCGAACTTTTTTGATCCTGTTATGTTTGTCCTTTCGCCGACGTTAACAAAGTTGGTTTCCGGCCTAATTACAACAGGCTCCAGACCGCTTAACCTTAGGTAAGGTTCAATCTTGGGAATTTCTCTCGGTTTAAATTGCGTCGCTATTTTAGATATCAATTTTATATGATCGGGAGTAGTTCCGCAGCAACCGCCGACAATATTAAAAAATCCGTTACCGGCAAATTCATTTAATATGGCGGCCATCTGCTCTGCTGTTTCATCATATTCACCCATTTCATTCGGAAGGCCGGCATTTGGATAAACGCTTACAAAGCATGAAGCTATCCCGGCAAGTTCCTGAATAAAAGGACGCATTTGTTTAGCACCCAAGGCGCAGTTCAAACCGACGCTTAACAAATTTTTTGTGTGGGCAATTGAAATCCAAAACGCTTCAGTGGTTTGGCCGGATAAAGTTCTTCCGCTTTGATCGGTTATTGTTCCGGAGATCATTACCGGGATTATTTTGTTTATCTCACGGCTGTATTCTTCAATAGCAAAAATAGCGGCTTTGCAATTCAGCGTATCAAACACCGTTTCAACAAGAAGCACATCTGCACCACCGTCAACAAGGCCCCTCGCTTGTTCATAATAAGCCTCAACAAATTGATCGAACGTGGCGGCTCTAAAACCAGGATCGTTTACATTGGGAGACAACGACGCCATCTTATTCGTAGGTCCCATTGCGCCGGCAACAAACCTAGGCTTGCCCGGAGTTTTTAGCGAGAATTCGGCAGCAGATTCTTTGGCTAGTTTTGCAGCCGCAAAATTAATTTCATAAACAACGTCTTCCAAATGATAATCGGCTTGCGAAATTTTTGTAGCGTTGAAGGTATTCGTTTCTATAATATCTGCGCCCGCATCTAAATATGCGCGGTGAATATTTTTAATTATTTCGGGCTGCGTTAAACAAAGAATATCGTTATCGCCTTTTAAATCATTCGTGTGCCCGGCAAATAGGCTCCCTTTAAAATCTTTTTCTGTCAATTTGTGGCGCTGAATCATGGTGCCCATTGCACCGTCTAGTACAAGTATTCTTGTTCTTAATATTTCTTTTAATGTATTGAAAACTGCCTCCATAAGAAAACCCGGTTTATTTATAGTTTTGTATTAATGTTGTTTCTTTGTAAAGAATGACAAATATAATTAAATTACATTCCATTAAAAAGATAGAATTATAACAGGATTTAACATGATAGTTGTAACTGGCGGCGCTGGTTTTATTGGTAGCGCAATTGTATGGAGACTTAATACATTAGGAAAAGAAAATATTATAATAGTTGATGAGCTAGGTCAGGATGAGAAATGGAAAAACCTTGTTAGCCTTGGCTTTCATGATTTTATTAATAAAAACGAGTTTATAAAGTCTATCGAAACAGGCTTGTCTTTTAAACCCGAAGCTATAATTCATATGGGCGCAAATTCTTCCACAACGGAAAAAGATGCGGATCATCTTTTAAACAATAATTACGAATACACAAAAAAGCTTGCAAAGTATTGCGTAAAAAATAACGTCAGGTTTATTTATGCATCTTCGGCAGCCACATACGGCGACGGCTCATTGGGCTTTGACGACAGCGAAGAACTAAGTAAAAAGCTTTATCCGCTGAACATGTACGGTTATTCAAAAAATCTTTTTGATGTTTGGGCCATTAAAAATAATCTAATGGATAGTTTTGTTGGTCTGAAATATTTTAACGTATTCGGTCCGAACGAATACCATAAAGGCGATATGAGGAGCGTTGTTCATAAAGCGTACGAACAAATAAGAGATACCGGCGGCGTGAAACTTTTTAAATCTAGAAACGATAATTATAAAGACGGCGAACAAATGAGGGATTTTGTTTATGTAAAAGACGCTGTTGATATGACGCTTTATTTTTTAGACAACAAAGATAAAAACGGCCTGTTCAATGTTGGCACCGGAAAGGCTCGCTCATGGAATGATCTTGTAACGGCTATATTTTATTCGATGGATAAAAAAATAAATATTGAATACATCGATTTGCCTGAGCACCTAGTAAAGAAGTATCAATATTTTACTGAAGCCAAACTGGAAAAAATAAAAAAAGCCGGCTATCAAAAACCAATTTTTTCGTTGGAAGATGGTGTAGCCGACTATGTTAAAAACTATTTGATGAAAGATAAATACCTGGGCATGCGGTAATACAGGGTATTAAAAGCACGTGGCAAATTTTTAGTTAAAAGGAATATCTTCGTCGTCATCAAATAATTCATCCTCATCTTCGTCAAAGTCGAAGTCTTCTTCGTAAAATTCTTCATCTTCCGAAGGTTCGTCTTCAAAAGGTTCCTCGCCTTCGCCGCCTTCCTCATCTTCGTCTTTATAATAATCATCTTCATCGTCAAAATCTTCGTCGTCATCTTCGTCGTCGAAATCATCTTCTTCCTCCTGATTGCGCCGCCGAGCTAAATTCAACTCCTGGAAATCTTCTTCATCATTCCAGTGAGCCGGTAAACCGGAGCTTAAAGCGTTTTCAATTAACTCTTCATTGCTCTCGAACATTTCTTCTTCTGGAATGTTTCTTGCACCTTCCATTACAACAGTTCTCCTCTATTTTCTTTACTATAAAAATAAAACTTGCTATGTAATATTTCTATTTTTTTTTAAATAGCAAAGTAAATTTAAAATTATATTTTGTTCTAAAATATATTTTCTTTGTCCGTTAAAACTTAAATTAGTAATTCAATAGTGTCAATACAATTGTAAATCAAAAAAATAATATTATGAAACTTGCAACACTTTGTTATATTATTGATAAAGAGCACAATAAAACTTTAATGCTTCACAGAGTTAAAAAAGAAAATGATTACCACGAAGGTAAATGGAACGGCCTCGGTGGCAAATTTGAAGACGGTGAAAGCCCGGAAGACTGTGTAATAAGAGAAATAAAAGAAGAGGCGGGATTAAATTTAATATCTCCAATGATGCGCGGTTTTATAGCTTTTCCGTTGTTCGACGGGATTGAAGATTGGCATGTGTTTGTTTTTACGGCAGATAATTTTACCGGCGAGTTAATCGATTCAAAAGAAGGAAACCTCGAATGGATTCCCAGCGATAAGATTACCGGGTTAAATTTGTGGGACGGCGATAAGATTTTTCTGGAATGGCTTAATCAGGAAAAATTTTTCAGCGCAAAATTTGTTTATGAAAAAGGGAAATTTATAAACTACAAAGTTAATTTTTATTGATCCTCGAAATGATTTGTTAATATTATTTTCTATTACGGCTTTTCTAAAAGCGGAAGCAAATAAAATTTTTATATTTTGTTGTCATGGTATGTTTTCAATAATTACTCTCGGAATTGTTTTTGTATTAATTGCGGTAAGGCAGGTGGGGAGCATCAAACTGCAGATATGGCAGATTATGCTTGTAGGTGCCGGTGCGGTTTTAATTTTCCGGCAAATTTCTATCGTCGAAGCGTTTCACTCAATAAATTTTGATGTTATCCTTTTTTTATTCGGAATGTTTATAGTTGGCGAAGCTCTGGATAAAAGCGGTTACTTGTCGTATATGGCGTACAATTTTTTTAAGAACGCAAAAACAGCAGATGCGCTTTTTCTCTTTATTATATTCGGCATGGGAAGCATCTCCGTTTTTTTAATGAACGATACCGTAGCCATTATCGGTACTCCCTTGGTACTTTTGCTGGCGCGGAATAATAATCTGCCTGTAAAATTGATGCTTCTTGCGCTGGCTTTTTCGATAACTACCGGCAGCGTTATGAGCCCGATCGGGAACCCGCAAAATTTATTAATTGCCGTAAACGGCAACCTTAATAATTCGTTTATAACATTCTCAAAATATCTTTTTATACCCACTTGCATTAATTTGTTCGTGGTTTTCTATATATTAAAAATTTTTTACAAGAAAAACTTCAATATCCAATTTTTAAATCATGTGCCTTCGCAAATTGCCGATAAAAAACTTGCCGTATTATCTAAAATCTCTTTGAGCATTATTTTTTCCCTGGTGTTTGTAAAAATATTACTGCTATTTTTTGACCCCGGTATAAATTTTAGATTAACATATATTGCGCTGGCGGCGGCGCTTCCGGTTTTATTGTTTAGCAGCAGCAGGGAAAAGATAATTAAAAAAATAGACTGGCATACATTAATATTTTTTGCGGCGATGTTTATACTTATGCAAAGTGTATGGAACAGCGGTTTCTTTCAAAACATAATTAAGGATTCACATTTAAAGTTAACATCTGTTTTTATGATTCTTACGGCGGGGGTTTTCTTAAGTCAATTAATTTCAAACGTACCGCTTGTAGCATTATACCTGCCGCTTTTGATGCATTCCGGAATAAGTAATCAAGGTTTAATGGCGCTTGCGGCCGGAAGCACGATAGCCGGTAACATGTTTATATTGGGTGCTGCCAGCAATATAATAATTATTCAAAACGCCGAGAAGAAAACCGGAGCCACAATTTCGTTTCTCGAATTTGCCAAGGTTGGCATTCCGCTTACCGTTATAAACATACTGGTTTATTATTTATATCTGAGTATATTTTAAAAAACATTTTTTAAAGATCATTTACTTTTAAAACTATCTTACCGCTGTTTTTATTAGCTTCCATGTATTTATGAGCCTCGGCGGCCTCCTCGATTTTAAATATTTTACCAACAACCGGGCGTAGTTTACCGGTATTAAATTTATCAAGAGCATAAGAACTAAAATCTTTTGTCAATCTTATCTGGTAATCCAGACTTCTTGAACGCAAGGTGGAACCTATAACAGAGATTCGTTTGCTAAGTATTTGCCTTAGATCAAATTCATCAACCGTGCCGCCCCCGAGAGATGCAAGTATAATTAATCTACCGTCTTCATTAAGGCACTCAATATTTTTTTTGAAATACGGGCCTGCAATAAAATCGATAATAACGTTAACGCCTTTATTGCCCGTGTATTCCTTTATTTTGTCGGGAAAATTTTCCGTTTTATAATCAATCGCCTTTACAGCGCCGAGACCTAAACACGCATCATGTTTTTCTTTTGATGCGGTTACAAAAACCGTTGCGCCTATTGCTTTTACAATTTGAATTGCCGCAGTTCCTACACCGCTCGCACCCGCGTGGATTAGCACCGATTCACCTGCTTTTAATTTTGAATGCCACACAAGCGATTGGTACGCTGTAAGAAAAACTTCCGGTATTGCCGCGGCTTCCCAAAAGTTTAACGACCGAGGAATCTTCATCGCCATATCTTCGTGAATAATTGCATACTCGGCATATCCTCCTCCCGGTAAAAGTCCGAAAACTTTGTCGCCTCTTTGCCATTTTGTTACGTCTTGGCCAACTTCTTCTACAACGCCTGAGATTTCCAAGCCGAGTATGGGGCTTGCGCCTTGTGGCGGAGAATATTTCCCTTCACGCTGAAGTATATCTGCCCGGTTCAACGCGGTTGCGGCTACTTTTACAAGTATTTCGTTTTTATGAGCCGCCGGATTTTCGACATTATTAATCTTCAATCCGTCAGCACCGCATCTGTCTTCATAAACTATTGCTTTCATTTTTTTCCCAACAAATTTATCACTAAGGTTTCAAAATAAATTTTATATTTTAATAGTTATCATATAAGAAAAAATACCGGTCTTATGTCAATAACACAAACCTTTGCACAAAAAGCAATTTCGTATTTTCTAAATCTTGAAATGCCCTCCGACCTTCTTAAAGGAATAACGGTTTTAAATCCTTATGAAAATAATTCCGTAAAAGAAATAGTAACAAAATTTTTTCTTAAATATTTTGATGACTCTCAAAAGAGGATTTTTATACTTGGAATAAACCCCGGCCGATTCGGCGGCGGTATAACATGCATATCATTTACAGACCCAGTTGCATTGGAAGCATTCTGCGGAATAAAAAACTACTTTGATAAAAAAACGGAACTCTGAAGTAAATACGTATATTCTTTCATCGAACAAACCGGAAGCGTTGAAGAATTTTATTATAGGTTTTACATTTGCGCACTTTACCCGCTTGCGCTTATTAAAGACGGAAAGAATTATAATTATTATGATGATATGAGGCTTTATAAAGCTATCAGGCCGGGAATCATAGATGCGTTAAATAAACAGTTTGAGTTCGGTGCGTCTAAAAATTTTGCAGTTTGCCTGGGTAGAAAAAATTATAAATTTCTTTCGGAGATTAACAACGAATATAATTTTTTTTGATCAAATTGCGGTGCTTGATCACCCGCGATTTATTATGCAATACAGGAAAAAACAGCTGAACTATTATTTAGAGCAATACGTTTCGGTTTTAAAATCAGCCGAAAAATTTCTGAGATAAAATTTCGGTATCAACTTAGTTGAAAAATTTTTTAAAGTAATTTCGCATTGCGGCATTTACGGCATCAGGGTTTTCTATTGGCGTCATATGCCCGGCGCCCGGGATTACAACAAAATCGGAATTGTTAATTTTATCGGCTAATTTTTTCATCGATTGTGGCGGCGTTAACTTATCATTCTGGCCGCACAAAACCAGCGACGGTATTTTTATTTTTGGAAGATACCCGGTTGTATCATTTCTTCCAAGCATAGCAAGCAGGCAACCTTTTACTCCGGTAGGGTCCGAAGCCGAGGATTTTTCTAAGATAGCGTTATAAGTTTTCCCGAGTTCCTTAATCGAATTTTCAGCAAAACAATTCGGTACAAAGCCGGCCACAAATTCTTGCACTCCCAGTGTATTTATTTTTTTTATACTTGCCGCGCGTTTTAATTTACCTTCGTTGTCATCGGCTTCCGGTTTTGTATCGCAGAGAATTAATCCGCCAAGTTTGTTTTCAAATCTTTCAACTGCTCTTAAAGAAATATAACCGCCCATCGAAAGGCCGCAGAGTATAGGTTTAACCAGCTGCAGCTCGTCAATTATATATTCAACGTCATCAACAAAAGATTCCATTGTAAATTGCCCGTCGCCAGCTGGCGATTCTCCCAGGCCTCTTACATCAAAAGTTACGCAATGAAAAGATGAGCTGAAATTATCTACCTGGCTGTTCCACATCGTATGATCATACGGAAATCCGTGAATAAAAAGAATTGTTTTTTTTGTTGAATCTCCTTCTTGATATATTGCAATATTATTTTTAATTGTTTTCATTTCTAAGCCGTTTAAAATTATCTTTTATTATATAATTAAACATAAGGATTAAAGCATGAAAAATAAATTTACATTTGTACTCATGGCCATCCTTTTGACCAGTATTACAGTATTCGGACAAAAAGATTCTTCAATTACGGGATGGACACCCAAAGCTATTGCCGGGCTTAACATAAGTCAGCTTGCTTTAAGCAACTGGACTCAGGGAGGTGATAATTCACTTACCTGGTCGATTACCGGCAATGTTGGTTACGATTATAAAAGCAGCGAATGGAATTTTACCAATCATTTAAAACTGGCTTACGGTAGAACAAAATTAGGCGGGCAGGATTTTAGAACAAACGACAACGAATTTTACATGGAAAATGTTTTATTCAAAAATGTCGGATGGGTTGTAGCGCCTTATTTTAGTAATATCGTTAGAACAACCGTTGCGCCGGGGTATAATTACCAAAATAATACCGCCGTGCAAATTGCCAACTTTTTTGATCCCGGTTATGTTAGCCAAAGCGTTGGGTTTACATACGATAAATTATATGGATTTAAGACGAGGCTCGGCATTGCGGTTCAGGAAGTATTTACAAATCATTTCAGGCAATACAGCGATGATATTACCACAACAAAAAAAGAAGCTTTCAAATTAGAAACCGGTTTCCAGTCAGTTACATCCGGGCAGGCACAAATAGCTGAGAACCTGTTATTAAATAGCAGCCTTACTCTTTTTACGCGTTTCGAAAGTCTTGATGTATGGGACGTACGATGGGATAATTCTATAATTGCGAAAGTAAATAGCTGGCTTAATGTTAACATCGGGTTTCTTTTAATATACCAGAAAGATCAATCGCCCACGGCACAAATGAAACAGGCATTACAGTTAGGCATAGAATATTCTATTTTGTAAAATTCAACACAGTTGCAATCTTAATTCTTATTTTTATTAATTTTTGCCGTAATATAAAAAAGTGATATTATGAAAATTGCATTTGTTACCTCGGAAGCGGTTCCGTATGCTAAAACAGGCGGGCTTGGCGATGTTGCCGGCGCTCTTCCGAAAGCGCTGGAGCAGCTTGGCTGCGAAGTAAAACTTTTTATACCTAAATATTATTTAGTTGAAGAACCTAAATATGATCTTCATTATAATTGGGAAGTTGGGGAAATTCCTATTAAAATAGGAACGCACACGCGCTCGGTTCATTTGTATCAAACGGTTTTACCCGGTTCCGGGGTTGAAGTTAATCTTATAGATTGCCCGCATTATTTTCACAGAGATCAAATATATACCGACGGCTTTGACGAGGACGAAAGATTTATTCTTTTTTCAAAAGCGGTTATCGAAACATTGCAAAGGTTTAAATGGGCTCCGGATGTTATTCATTGCAACGATTGGCCTACCGGCTTGCTGCCGCTGTTCCTAAAAGACAATTACGGCTGGGATAAATTATTTTCACAAACAGCAACTCTGTTTACAATTCATAATATCGGCTACCAGGGAAGATTTTCTACCGAGGCCATAAAGAAAGGCGCCATCAGAGATAAACTATTTTTTCCCGGCAGCCCTATTGAATACGAAGGCGATGTTTCATTTATGAAAACAGCTATTATGTATTCCGAGGTTATAAATACGGTTAGTAAAACTTATGCCGGAGAAATTCTTACGCCTGAATACGGTGCGGGCATGGAGAATGTTTTACAACAGAGAAAAGATGATTTGTACGGAATTATAAACGGCGTTGATTATTCTTCATGGGATCCTGAAAAAGACAAGATCATTCCTTATTCGTATTCACTTAATAATCTTGAAGGCAAAGAAAAGAACAAGCAGTATCTGCTTGAAAAAATGAAATTAAAATATTCATCCACAATACCGTTAATCGGAATAGTATCC
>DAIERC010000392.1 GCA_027347125.1 Ignavibacteriales bacterium | reverse complement strand
AATCCAGCCTGTAGCCGTTATATTTTATTCCAACTCCGGCCGCCATACCCTGCTGATCTCCGTTAAATTTATATCCGCCTCTTAAATACACCAAGTCATCAAATGAATATTCTAGGCCCACACTGTTTTGCTGGTTATAATCACGCGGCTGAATAAGATCGAATGTAAGCAGAAGGCTTTGATTCGGAATATTCATCAGCAAACCTTCGGTAGGCGAAAACAGGTAACCGGATATCCCGATATTGAATGTTTGGGGCAAAGGATAACTTGTATTAACATATTTAATTTCCGGGCCGAAGTTTCTTATTGAAGCCGCTATTTTTACCGATCTATAGCCGGTGTTAAAAGTAAAGCCTCCGTCAAAGCAAACTGTTCCCTTACTCATAACAATTAAATCTTCTTTTGCGTATTTGGCCGTAAGACCGAAAGCAAATTTGTCGGTAAGATCTTTGGCATATGAAATACCTACAACATATTGATGCGGATTTATAATTTGGCCGGTTAGGCCAGGGTTGTAAGTGTCGCCGATAAACCCCAGCGCGTCAACCCTTGTTACTTCAATATCGCCTATATCCGTGTACAAGGCTTGCAGGCCGATTGTACCCCATCTTCCGATAGTATAAGCTCCGGCAAAAGAATAATGGTTAACACCGAATATCCATTGTGTATAACCAATTGATATATCCATATTTTTTACTTTGGTTAATGCCGCCGGATTCCAGAATACTGCTTCTGAATTATCTACGACAGAACCATATGATTCTCCCAGCGCAGTGCCGCGGGCGCTTGTCATTACATCTAAAAATTGAAAAGAAGTAGTGCCGACTTTTGCCTGCGGGAACACTTTAATGCTAACTGAAAATATTATTAAAACTGTTATTAAGAATTTCTTTTTTACCATGGTATTTATTCTTCCTAGTTATAACTTATTTAATAACTATAAATTTCCCTGTAGATTGAGTGCCGTCCGGAGTTGTTACTACAAAGAAGTATACTCCCGATGCAATAGATTGATTATTACTCGTAATTTGGTACCACTCGGTACTTGAATATACGGGCGCGTTGTGTTGAATTGTTTGAACAAGATGACCGTTGTATGAAAATATTCTGATAGTGCATTGTTTCGGAAGCCCGTAAAAGCCAATAACCTGGGGCGCATTTGGAATACCGGAAAATCCCGAATTAACAATAAACGGGTTAGGAACAACATAAACTTTTCCCAGCTTGTCAACGGCTCCCAGGTCTTTCTTTATCGAAATTATATTTGTTTTACCGCTCATGTCACCATGTTCATCAACTGATGTAACGGAATAATATCTACTGTCGCCGACTTTAAATGTTGTAGTGCTGTCTATGTATTCATACTCACCACTGCTATTAATATAATTCAGGTCTCCCTTGTTTATCGAAGCGACTAAACTCCACGGCCCCATTGCGGAATTACTCCTGTAAATATTAAATTTAGCAAGCTGCCCCATTAATCTAGGAGCAGTAAAATTCTCAACATCTCTTGTCCAGTTTATTCTGATATCCGCTTTATCGGTATTCGTTAATACAAGTACGGGAGCCGGAAAAGGAATTGGAATTTTGTAATTTCCGGTTCTCGGATTATTCTCGGGCCATACCGGTACCGTCGGTTCGTGCCCCAGGTAAGCAGTGAAGGCTTTATCTGCAACCTGTGTTACGTTTCTTACATCCGAGTTAACATAATCCGGGTATCCGAAATCTTTTAAATAATCATTTGTTAGCTTCTGGCCGTTTATAGTAATAGGAATATTAAAAGAAGGATTTGTGCTCCATTCTTTTGTTGTTTGCCCGCCTTCAACGGAATCTCCCGGCTGCGCACCGTAACCGACAACTTCAGCAACAGCAAATTTTAATGTATCGCCAAGGTGCATTGTATATGGCCCGAAAACGGTGTGCTTTTGTCCGGCATCGGCGCTTTGCCTGTAGGGATAGGCTGCTCTGCCGATCCACGTGTATCCCGCCGGAGCTTGTGGAGGATTTGGCCAAGTGGAACTTCCGGGGCTGTAAACACCACTCCATCTTAATGAAGGATTCATAACGTTCAGTTGCTCTTTGGCAGAATTAGTATTGCCGGTACTTACTTTGTTCGACCACGGCTGAAGTATATGATGATTTGCATCCAGTTCATAATACGAACCCAGGTATGATTTTAATTCACTTGTAGCTTCCGATTCATTATGCACGGAATCTGTCGGATCAACATAAGCAAGATGAGTTGTATCGTATTGAAGTATGCAGTAACCGGGCGCTTGAGGACTATTAAGCCCGCCGCCATTTTCTCCGGTTTGCGCATTATGTAAAAAGAGAACGGGATCCGACTCAGGTTTAAATGGTAATGTAGCATCGCCGTTGGTTCTCAGATTCATATTGTATGTTAGCCAATACCTTGCATCCCAAAAATTATTCTGGTCGCCCCTGTAAATGCCTCCGTTATATTTCCAGTTACCGTATTCGCGTTGGTAGCCATACATTGAAGGTGCAAAGCCGTATTGAAATGCAATCATAACGTCATTCAATGTTACTGTTCGCCCCGGGGTACCTACAATGCCCGTAGTATCTCCGTCGTAAACAAAAGTATACTCATAAATTATCATATCGTCATAGTCCGGGTAACTCCACTGGCGCGATGTTCTTGTAACTGTTATTCCAACCGAGGAAGCCCATTTTGCGGTAATTATTTGTTCGGCTTCATCCGGGTTGTATGAAGGATTTAATTTTCCGTTAGGCAGTACAGGGAAATTATTAATTTTAGTTATAGATATTGGAAAGCTCCATTGCCCGAAAGCAACTTCCGGCTGGTCAGCACCTACGGCGCCGCACATAGCGAATAATCTATTACTAAAACCGGGTTTGCCCTGCGGGTTTGCGGCAATGTAAATACCGGCACCTAAAATATTTTCTTGCCCGCTGTATTTTGTGTTATTGATAATTAAATTCGAATTAGCCGGCCATTCAAATAACGGAACGTCGGTAGTTTCTCCCTGTGGCCCGGTTTCCCACGCTCTGCCTATTTCACCGGTATTAAATTCCGTTTCATGCAACATTCCCCTATCATGAACCTGATAATTTCTTGCCTGCTGTGCAAACGAAAAATTTGATATCACGAAAGACAACAACAGCAGAAGGGGAACTTTAAGAGAACTTATTTTTTTCATTATTTGCCTCATACTACGATTTCTTAAACTTTTCATATAGTGTGTGTTTTTAGAATTTATAAATAAAACCTATTCTGAAGTGAATCGGCTCGTTACTAATTAGAGCGGCGGCCTGGCTTAAATAGTACGGCGGGTATTGATTATATGTAAGCACACCTTTACCCGACGCTTCATAATTTTGTAGATTTGCCTGGTTGTTATAACTAGTAGCACTATATGCAAATATTCTACTATAGCTATAAGTAAGCTGATTTAACAAATTATATCCTTCAAAATAAATTGTTAAATCGCTGGAAGAGAAAGATATTCTTTTCTGTATCCTGGCTCTAAGATCGCGTTCTGTTGGGGTACGTTGAGAATATAATTCCCCCGTTGATCCTGCAACTACCGGAGTATAAGGGCGGCCGGAATAAATCTTAAATGTTAAGCTAAAATTCATGTTCTCAAGAGGATATACTCCCAACACTCTAACGCCTGAGTGCTTAAAAGTTTTATACGTCAAATTAACAACTGCAGTATGTGTTCTGTCGTAATCAAGATATACATCTTGTGGACTGGGGAGTATTACCGAATCAGCGCCGCCGCCTGGAGTTTTCTGAACATAGGTTACTGGCGCGTTAAGATCATTACTGCTTTTTCCGGTTGAAGATCCGTAGTTGTAATTAATATATCCTTGGATCGGGCCATCATTTTTTTCAATGTTTATGTGAAAGCCTTTTATATCGGCATAATCTCTATTAACAAAAGTTTGATAAACCGATTTGTTTGCGTCTACAAAATATGCCGCCTCAACCAGGTCAACTACGTTTTTATAATATGCGCTAACGTCTAGCTTCAAACCAAGAGGCAGCGCAGTTTCTACACCTACATCATAAGCTTGAGTGTTCTCCGGTCTTAAGCGCGGATTACCAAGAATTTGAACTGCATTTAACTGGGTAATTTGATTATAAAATACTTCATCAAAACTAGGTCTTTGCGTAAACGTACCGTAATTCAAATGGAAAACGGCTGAAGTTGAAAGCGGAAAAGAAATTCCTATCCTTGGCTGCAGCTTAGTATACAATTTGGTTTTTGTTTTTAGTGCTTGCGACGGATCATAAAACTGGCTTCCGACTGAAGACGAATCATAATTCGGATTTCTCAACGGGGAAAAAATATCGGAATAATAGTTTGTGTTGAAATTATAAAAATCATATCTCAAACCTATGTTAGCTATAAATCCTTCGAATTCCATTTTGTCCTGAATATATAACGCACCTTCGTAAGGGTAGGCATTGAAGGCTAATTTTCTGTATGAACCTGGGTCGGTAACATTAACCAATTGGTTAACATTCAGATCATAACTTGAAAATTGAATTCCGGTCTTTAATAAATTCCACTTGTTTACTTGTGAAATTATGTTGCCGTCAAAGTTATATGTTGTAGTAATTGTGCTGCCGTAGTCGTTATTAATTACCCCAACTTGCTGGTTTGCCGGATCAACATAGCTAGCCCAGTTTAACGCCAGGTTAGAATAATTACTTGTGGTATATTGGCCGGGAAGAAGTAAATCGACATTGGTTCTTGAATACACATTAAGATAATTTGCTTTAACATTAAGAATAGTTGATTGGTTAAAAACGTGCGTCCAATCTATTCCGTATTGACTTGTTGTTTGTAATGATTGAGAAACGCTTAGCGTCCTATCCCACAGCCGTTGATACCAGTTGCCGCTAAAATAATTTTCGTACTGGTTATCATAAATAAATCTAAAGGTAAATTTGTCTTCCGGATTTTTCTGAAAAGTTAATGTCCCTATAGCCTGTCGTTCAATATCTGGATGGGTTGTCGGCACATCAGGGTTACTAACATTTTGTCTGGCAGCCACAAATAGTCTAACATATTTTGCAAGAGGTCCGCCTACTGAAAAATCCAGACGGTAATCAACCGTATTATTATATTGAAGGCCAACGCTTCGCATAGCCTCCAGCCATGATAATTGCCCAAGGCGCGCTATACCTAGCGAATCCTGAGTTGTATAAACATAACCGTTCTTTGGTGCAGGCAAATAAACACCGCCGAATCCATAACCGGCGTCCCAAAGCGGTCTGCCCGGTTGTGTAGGATTTTGTGCCAGCCAGGAACTTGTATTTATCAATGTATTATAATAATAAACATTCCCGGACGAATATGGACTTCCATAAGCTGTTTTATAATAAGGAAGCGTACCCGAAATTTCCGAAGACGATTCCCATTTATCTCCCCCCTCCTTTGGAACCATATTAACTACGCCTGATTGCGCATTACCATACTCTGCGCTAAAACCACTGGTATAAACTTCTACCTGTTGTAAGCCACTTGTTATCGGACTAAAAGTACGAGTATTATCCAACGGATTATTTATCGGGGCTCCGCCGATAAGATAAAGAGATTCACCTTCACGGCCACCGCGGAAATGGTTGTCTACTACGTCTGCTTGTAATTCAAGAATATCAGTTAGGCTGGATACACCGGCAATGGTTTGTAAATTATCGGTATTATAAATCTGCCTTGTTGCTGTTAGATCTTGTTCCAATCTTTGCTGGCTGTAAGCCGTAACAACAACATTTTCTGTCTGGTAAGCTTTAGCATTCAGTTTGAAATTTACATTTGTTGTTTTGTCTACATCAACCTGAGCCCCTTTTATAATTTCGGTATTGTATCCCACGTAAGATACCTTGATAACATATTTCCCCGGAGGAATATTTAATATGTAGAAATCCCCTTCAAGGTCTGTTGCGGCGCCCATTAGTGAGTTTAAACTTTGTTCAGCACCGTCTACAATTCTGGCGGTAATGATAACGTTTGCACCTATAAGCGGTTCACCGGTTTGTTTGTCGATTACCTTTCCGGCAATCTTACCTGTTTCACCTGCATAAGCAAAATGAAAGCAAGCTGAAAGAATAATCGACACGAACAGAAATAAAAAAGTAAAGCCTCTATTGCTCATTCCTTGCCTCCTACGCTCAAATTTTGAGATAGTAGTTTGTTTAGTTAAAAATATTTGATGGTTAGTTTGATATATTTTTACAGATAAATTGAATTATTTTTTTTGAGATAATTTCCAATAGATATTTAACTCAGAGCTTCGCCGAATGAATCCCATAATTTTATTTTATGGAAATCATTATATTCAATTTTATTTTTACGGTTTCGGTTTAACGGATGTTAACATTTTTGCAGGGCCACACTTTTAATCACCAAAACCGTTTTGCTTTAGAAGAATTTTACATGAATAAAATATTGACTTAATGAAAAATTCGTATGAATTTCTCTATCGGATACTGGTAAATCTTATTAACCGGTTATTTCTTTTCGTGCCTAATCAACTTTTATTTGCTGAAAAAATTAGATAATAGTATCGCCATTGCCAAGCATTTAACGGTCGAGTTCACGCAATCCACACGTTAATTGCATTGAGATATTATGGGAAAAGGCGGGGAATTCAAGGTTTTTAATTTACTTGTAATATAAA
This sequence comes from Ignavibacteriales bacterium, assembly GCA_027347125.1. Taxonomy (GTDB): domain Bacteria; phylum Bacteroidota; class Ignavibacteria; order Ignavibacteriales; family Ignavibacteriaceae; genus FEN-1297. The sequence continues at coordinate 1,517 of DAIERC010000392.1, read as the reverse complement.
AGAAATTTTGTTATTCTTAGATATGACCGAAATTAATGACTTTGAAAAAGAGAAAATTCAAACTGCTATCTTGAACAGCTCTGAATTCCGGGACTCAAAAAGATATCAAGACTTGCTTAAATATTTAATCGAAAAATCCGAAAAGGACGGTTCGATAAAAGAAATTGAAATAGCAATTGATGTTTTCGGCAAAGATTCTAGTTTTGACCCCAATACTAATCCTCTTATCCGATCGTATATAAGCAACCTGCGTAAAAAGCTTGAACATTATTACTTGACGACCGAAGATCAGTATGCTTACAGGCTTGAAGTTCCCAAAGGCCAATATTTAGTTAATTATATTCATACCGCCGGCAGAAACGAATCGAAAAAGACCAACAAATATATACGCATGATATATCCTGCAATAATAATTTTATTAATCTTATTTATAACTTATCAGCAGTTTGAAGCCCCGTCAGCAATTAAATCTTCATCCCGACTTTCATCCGCACCCAATCCGGTCTGGAGAGAGTTCCTACTTGTAAACAGTCAGCCGACTATAATTGTGTTAGGCGATTATTTGTTCATGGCTAAAAAAAACGACGGCACTGACAGAATGTTTTTGAGAAATACCAAAATAAATAGTGAAAAACAATTTCAGCAATATGAAGAAAAATATCCCGGCATTTATAGTAATTACGAAATATCTAAGTTTACATACCTTCGTCCCAGCGCATCATTAGGTCTTCTTGAGGTTTTACGAGTCCTGGGTAATTCAAATAAAAACGTATCGATTAAACTGGCTTCTCAATTAAAATGGGAAGATTTAGAAAAACATAATATTATATTTCTTGGCACATTCAAAACTCTATACCAGTTAGATACTTTGATTACTCAAACTAATCTAAGGTTCAATGTAGAACCTTCCTCCTTAAAAATAATTGGGAACAATGCCGATACAGTTAAATCGTTTGAGGTAAGCTGGATATCCAGCAATTACCAAAATGATTACAGTGTTCTGTTAAAAATGCCGGGTTCAAAAAACAATACAATGTTATTCTGTCTAGGCTTTAGCGAAATTGGTGTAATGGATGCTATAAATTCTGCGGTTGACCCGAATTTTGTTCCCCGTATACAAAAATTTTTAAAGAGAGAACTCCCGAAACCGCCGGTTTATTTTGAGATGGTTTCAAGATGCGAGGGAATAGAAATGACCGCCTTAAAGTCTGAAATAAATTATTTTGAATTCTTACCGGCTCAAAAGAATAATTAGCAATAGCGATTCAAATACTTCACAGATAGAAGTATTACATGCTGCTTTACCTTTCAAGAGGCCTAGTTTTATTTCTGAGATATTTTTATAAACTCCGGCAGAAATAAGTTTTGCAATTTTATTTTCCCTTCTTCACGGCAATTTTAAATTGGAATAGTCTGGTTACAGCTTCGCCACGTGAGTCACATTGTTGCCCTAAAAGTCTGATCAAAAATTACCGTTCTATTTCATGTTCACTAAAGGAAGCGAGAATTAAGTCAAA
>DAIERC010000391.1 GCA_027347125.1 Ignavibacteriales bacterium | reverse complement strand
CTACTTCATCAACACCTTTATGGCATGTTTCGCATTTAAGTTTTTGATCTTTTAAATGTGAAGCATGATTAAAAATTAATCCCGTCTTTGGCTGGATTAATGGTTCGTTGATGTTGTCATAATGGCACTTATTGCAATTTTTCTCGTCGCTTACATCATGACACGTGGAACAATCGTTATGGTTGGGAAGTAAACGATCGTTTAGAGATTTACTTGTAGGTACGGCTGTATGGCAAGATTCGCAATCGGTAACATCTTTATGAACTTTGTGAGAAAACTTTATGATACCTTTGTTGCCTTGTGCCGGGTCTGGAGCCTTGCTGGAAGAGAAAGCCGCAAAAAGTATAACCCCGATTATTAAGGGCAGCGTATAGAAATAAATGTATTTTAATTTCATTTTACATCAGTTAAAAGTTAGTATTAAACCAGTAGTTGAGTTTAAAGAACAATCTGTAATCGTTTTTATAAATTACATTGTTCATGTACTGTCCTTGAAGATCGAACGACAACATTCTGAACGGCCTATAATTAACGCCCGCTAAAATTGTTGTAAGATCATTATAGTTGGCATCTGTTGACTCAAGTTTATACCTTGAGTAAGAAACACCAAGAGAAGGAGTAATTAAACCTTCGAGCATTGTATAAGCCGCGTATAAAGACAATGCATCCAGTTCACCTTCATAACCAAACGTTTTTCTGTAGCTTATGCTGCCGTAATTTGAATTAAGGCCAATTGTAACTCTTTGCGAATTGTCATCTTTATAAATTACGTTACCGTATCTTCCGGTTACTGTAAATATTTTATTTAATTCGTAACCGGCGCCAACTTCTACTTCCTGTGTATTACCGTAATCGAATACAGAGAAAATGGAATTATAACGGATTAATGGTGATCTGTAATTATAATAGAAGTCAAGTGTCAACTTCTGCACCGGAATGTAGCTTCCGTCAAGTTCAACTTTTGATGTCTTTGCAAAATTCAAATCGTAATCATACCTGGTATTGATCGACAGAGTATTCTCTAAGTCGTATGCTACCTCGGCAGATGCGAACTGATACTGGTTAGAATTATTTTCTATTAATACCTTGATCGGGTTAAGCTCGGTATTTAAGCGGGTGGCCCAATACGGCTGCGGTTTGAAGTTCTTGTTAATATAGCTTAAAGACATTTGAAAATCTTTAACCGCTATAGTTGAGAACTTTCCGCCTAAAATAAAGTTATCGCCCCACTCGCTAAATTTTCTAAACTCAAGCTTTTGATACGCAGGTACGTCGCTGCCGTAATATGCAGATAGTTTGTAATCGTTCTTTTTCAAGTCAAGATTCAAACCATCAAACAAGCCGCCGGCAACGCTGTTAAAAATGGGCTGCCGGCCTAATTTTACAGTAGCAACATCTAAAATATCTCTTACCTCAAGGTATAAATTATAGAATCTCAACATCGGGTCCGTATCCAAACTTTTCGATAAATCGTTTTCCAAGTTTAAGTACGTTCTTAATGAAACGTTGTTCATGTTGAAATTAAGATTTAACATTTGGAACGAGCGCAAATAATTATTAGAACTGGCCACAGAATCGTAATTCTCAAATGAATAAACAGAAGATGTAAAACGCCCGTTCATATTTTGCGAATATATCGTTGTTGAGATTCCGATTAAACAGCTTATGAGGATAATAATTTTATTCATTTTTATTTCTTCATTTCTTACGAAATAATTTCCCTGTTATTTTGATGTACTATTTTGCCTCAGGTATCGGGTGTTTAATCATATCCCACATTTTATTAAAATCTTCACCTGCTTTGTAAGACGGGCTTTCCGGGTTATGGCATGTTGCGCAGAATGTTTTTAAATCATCATGCATCATTAAGCCGTTTTCAACCGCAAGCTTTTTGTCTTTCATTACTTTTAAGCTCTTATAATCGGCTCCTGCTCCGTGGCAAGTTTCGCATTGAACACCGTCTTCCATTTTATATTTTGGTCCTAAAAGGGAAGCTTCAACGTTGTAACCGGTAACATGACACTTCAAACATTCCGGTGTTTTTGCCGCAGGTGTTGTAAAGCCTTTTTCTTTTGCAATTTTATTTGCTTCGTCGGTTTCTAGAGTTTTGTAAGCCTGGGCATGTTTGCTGTTCTGCCATATATCAAATTGCTTTCCTTGTTTATCGGTATGATGGCACATTTTGCATGTTTCTACTCCAACAAAGCCATGCTTAGGCATTGTAGCTGTTTTTGTAGAATCGGTAGCCGCAAAAATCATTGGCCCGGCCAAGAAGAGTAAGAATAAAACTAATTTTGTAGACATTTTTTCCTCCTAATGTAAGATTATTATTTCCATATTAATGTTTTTTATTAAAAAAAGAAAAGAGTTCACTACACAGCGAATGTGTTTATGAACTCTCCTCTAATTATTTTATTAAGACCATCTTTTTAACCATGCTGAAGTTTTTCGCTTCAATTCTATACAAATAGACTCCGGATGAATAAGCGCCTGCATTCCAGTTTATGCTGTAATTGCCTTGGGCAAAATAAGAATTGACCAGTGTGGTAACTTCCTTACCTAAAGCGTCATAAATTACAATTTTAACATTGCTGCCTGCAGGTATAGAGAATTTTATAGATGTTGATGGATTAAACGGGTTCGGATAGTTTTGGCTTAAACTATAAGTTGCCGGTACTCCTTTTTCAGTTTCAACACCTGTTGTCGGTGAAAAACCAGATATAGCATCTCTTAAAAGTTCTTGAACAAGCTTTGTATTGTGAACGCCGTGGCTACCGTCTGACTCAACGGCAAGAAGATTATAATTTGCTTCTTTGAACAAATCGGTTGTAGAATCGCTGTGTGAAGCTGCGCTTAATTTAGCCGCAAGAACATTCATCAAACTATCGGTAGTTGTTTGTACACCTCTGTAGTCAAACATTTTCGCATGGTTTGTTGTATCTACGGCGGTGTAATAATCACTATGGCATTTTACGCAAGCTTGAACTCTGGGTTCAAATGTATGCCCCATATTCGGACTGCCATCGGCATTTGGAGACATATCTACATGGCAATTTATACATCTTTCCTGCGCGGCATAAGTATGCGCTGAGTTCGCATAATTTTTATTGGGATATCTGTACCCGAAGTTTTTATCGCCGCTTAATGCGAGGCCTGATTGTTCATGAGGAGCACTATTAACATTTACTGAAGTCATAGGCGCATAATGACATTCATCGCAAATAACTCTATTGTTGGTAGTTTGAAATCTTAACTGTCCGGTATATTTAGCATCATGCGGATCATGGCATGATGAACAAGTGATCGGTTGAATATCGCTTCCGGTAACTAATATAGTGTCTCGATATGTTGTCGGATTTTTGGCATAAGCTACAAAGTTCTGAGCAACATGACATTTTACGCAGCTTTTATTAGATAGTACAAAAGATAATGAAGCTGATGTCGACATTGCATGCTTGGATGTTTGCCACTCTTCATAATACGGAGAATGACCTTGATGACATTTTCCGCAAAGCGCAGCCGAATAATCAGGTTTGTTTTTTGTATCGAACGCCCAGTGGTCATTGCTTAATAAACGATCTTTTGTACCTAAAGCAGTATGACAATCTTCGCAACCAACATTTTTAACCCTATTGAAACTTGCCGAATCGGTAATAACGTAATTAGGTTTCGCAGAAGAATCAATTTTTACAAACTCATCGGCACCGTAATTTGTTACGGTTGTATCCCAGCCGGTAGTATGACATTGCAAACAAGAGTATGATAAAATTTTTGCGTTAGCATCATACGCTTTTGCATGCGGAGTTAATTTCCAGGTATCATAAATAGGAGATACGTTAGTACCTTGCGTGTGGCATGATGAACACGTAGGACTACCGTTTTCCGTCCCTAAATAATAGTTCTGGCAAATGGCAATAGATGAAGTTAATATAAAAGCGAGCAATGTTGATAGTAATTTAAGGTTCATCTTTACCCCAATATTTTAGTTTTCATTACGCAAGTTTATGGAACTTGCCGTGCACTCTACCACAAAAAGCAAACCAACATATTGTAAGTAAATTCAGCAATTTTACAACTCTTACTTTTCAATCATGAGAAAAAACACATATCCTTCTCTTTATAGAGAAAAGGAAATCCTTGAAAATTTGAGTATCTTTTTCATATATAAATCTTTGCAAATTATTCTAATTTCTTTACATTCTCATAATCTTATAATATTCTACATTACCTAATGGAACTTCCAATATTTTTTCATCTTTATAAAAAAATTCCGATAAATTGGAATTACCAGGCTTTATTATTTAAGCGTAAGATCCTATCGACCAACTTTGGTGTTTCTATTACCTTTGTGGAATTTTTCCCCATGCGCTGAAGTTCTTCTATTTTGCTAAACAGTTTTTTATTGGGACCGCATATAAGAAATACATTAACATTTTACAAAAGTTTGTACAAAAATTTAAAATGCTTTGCATTAAATTTGCAAAATGCAATGATAAATATTATTTTTAACGACTAAAATTTTTAAGGCTCGCAACACGGTTTTGATTAATGACTAATCAGGCGGAGGTTAAAACAGCGGGTTTGTAAAAACAAGAACATATAAAAAGGGCTCGTAGCTCAGTTGGTTAGAGCAGCTGACTCATAATCAGCGGGTCGGAGGTTCAAGTCCTTCCGGGCCCACTTCAAAAGCTCGATTTTGATAAGAAATCGGGCTTTTTT
>DAIERC010000389.1 GCA_027347125.1 Ignavibacteriales bacterium | reverse complement strand
TTTCCATTCTTCATTAAATTTATTTATTAAGTCTATTTACTTCTTCCTTGAGCCGGCCTTTATTAGTTTCACTCTATTTATGCCGGTCATCGGGCTGTTAAATTTTTCATAATAAACTAATGTGTATAAGACAGTGTTATTTTTATTTATTAGAATGTATATAAAATAGTTTTTCATTGTAATTATAATTCAGATTGCTTCGCTCGCAACAACAAACCATAATCACGTTTTAAACGGATCAAAGCTAACAAAGTCGGCATGATGAACAATAATCGATTCTACGGTGCGTTTGCCAAGGTCGCCTTCTTTGGAGTGCGTGGCAATTATATGCTGCACTTCTGCCGGCAAGCCGAATCTATCTGCAATAGCAAGTCCGCTGAACGGATGCCTTACTAATTTACCGGCATCGCTGGTAGTTAATTTCCCGTTAACAATTTCATACTCGATAAGTTTACCCACGTCTATAAGAATTGCGCCGGCAATTAAAGTATCCATATTTATTTTTATCTCGTCACCAAAATTCTTCATCATTATTTTAGCCATCTCAACCGAAAGATGTACCGCCGTTCGTTTGTGATTTATAAAAGTAATTTTGCAATCTTTTAATAACAATGAGAAGGGGATTCGGCTCAAGTCGTCAACAGTGAGTACGCTGTTTTCAATTGCATAAACCCAGCAATTAAGAACCTTTTGGCGCAGCTCTGCGTTTTCTATCCAGTTTATTTCAGGCCAGATATTAAGGACATCTTTTTCCATTTTAATCTTTCGCAAGACGTTGGAGGCAAGACGCTATAGGTTAAAGCTCTTACTTATAGCGTCCCGCTTCTTACAAATTTTTGATTATCTCGTCGGTCATTTCACCGGTTGTACATGCTCCCTTGGCAAATACATCCGGTCCGCCTTTTAATTTTAGCATATCGTAGGTTTGTACTTTACTTTCTTCAATTACTTTTGCAATTGCCGTTCTTATTCTTTCGGCTTTTTCTTTTTCCCCGAGATGGTCAAGCATCATGCAAGCGCTTAAAATCATTGCAATCGGATTAACGATTGATGGATTTAATTCCTGGTATTTGGGAGCGGAGCCGTGTGTAGGTTCAAATACGGCAACATCTTTACCGATATTAGCGCTGCACGCAAAACCTAAACCGCCAACCAGCCCGGCAAAGCCGTCGCTGATTATATCGCCAAACATATTTTCGGCTACAATTACTCCGTAGTTTTCCGGGTTCTTAGTAAGCCACATCATCTGCGCGTCTATGTTTGTATCCCAGATTTCTATGCCTGGGTATTCCTTCGCAATTTTTTTAGCTTCGTTAAGCATCATGCCCGATGTTTCTCTAAGAACGTTCGGCTTTTCGCAGATAGTTACGTTTTTATAACCGAACTTCTTTGCGTATTCAAACGCTTCCCTGGCTATTCTTTGGCAAGCCTGCCTGGACATTATCCGCGTGGAAATTGCCAAATCTTCGCTCGGAACATTTTTGAAAGCTTTCATTTTGGAATGAGTTTCAAATGCGTCTCGAACAGTTTTAGGCGGGTTTGTCCATTCAACACCGGCGTAAAGCCCTTCCGTATTTTGCCTGAAAATTACAGTATCAACAAGTGGTTCTTCGAAACTGTTCTTTGTTCTTCTGATAAAATTAAGCGGATTACCTTTGAATGATTTACATGGTCTGATGCAGATATCTAAATTGAAGTGCTGTCTAAGCCCTACAATCGGGCTGAAATAGACATAGCCTTTATCCCGGAGAGATGGATCCAGTTCTTTTGCGGCGGCATCTTTGGGTTTGCTGGTGATTGCGCCGAAAAGCCCTATTTTATGTTTTTCCAATAAATCGATTGTCCTTTGCGGCAGCGCGTTACCTTCTTTGCACCAGAAATCCCAGCCGATATCGGCATGAACATATTCTGCTTTAAAGCCTACCGCGTTAAGAACTTTGATTGATTCAGGGAGAACGGTTTTACCGATTCCATCACCCGGCATTGCAACAATGGTGGTCATAATGCGAGTCCCTCAATAATAAGTAAAAGTATGTTGTTCTAACTTAAACAATCTAATTCAACCAAGCAAGAAAGCGCCAAAAGCCGTAAAACTTATATTTTGATGTTATTTACTCAAACGGTTAAAATATATTAATATTTCAGGAATTTTTACGATAATAAGATTAGGCCTATTCTAATTTGGGTTAAAACATTTTATTTTTGCAAAAAAAAATTTTGCATAAAGAATGCCGGTTGTATATTTTCACGAAAACAAAAAGCAAGAAAATTGGACAATAAATCAGAACAGCAAAAAACCTCTAGCTTTCTTTCTGAACTTACCGAGTTGAAGAAAGAATTGAAAAACCTTACCGAAAGCCCCGACAAGCAGAGCCACGAACAAATAACAAATAGATTGCAGGAGCTAACAGACAGGCTGGAAGCAAAGTACGAAGACTTTAAGCTGATTACGGAAATAACACACGATATCTTTTTCAGAATTACGCGTACAGGAAAAATTGTTTTCCTTTCACCTTCGTCCAAATTTGTACTCGGATATGATTTTAAAGAAGCCTTAGGTGAAACATTAATTAAGTTTGTGCCGAACATCGAAGTGAAAAATATTCTTGCGGTTATTAATCGTTTGTTCAAAGGCGGCGAAATTAAAAACACTGTTGTTCATTTTGTTCATAAGAACGGCGAAATAATACCTTTGGAACTTAACGCCAGATTGGTAAAAGTAGGCGATGTTTATCTAGGCCAGGGTTCGCTGCACGACGTTCGTAACAGGCTAAAAGTTGAAGATAAATTAAAAGCATCGGACAGAACCTTTAAAACTGTTTGGGAAGAAATGCAGGACGGTATGCGCCTGTGCGACGAGAACGGCATTATTGTTATGTGTAATAATGCCTTTGCCGAATTGATGGATATGCCCAAATCGAAAATTGAAGGCAAACCTTTTTCCAACCTGTACGAAGAAGAAGTCGGCCGCCAGGCAATGAAAGAATATCTTTTTAAATTTAAAAATAACTCATTTGCTTTGCATCAGGAAAAAAGTAACGTGCTATGGAACGGGAAAAAACTTTTCTTCGGGCTAACAAACACTATTATTGAAGATGCAAACGGTAAAAAAATGCTGCTTACAATTTTTAGGGATATTACCGAACGAAAACTAAACGATCAGCTTATCCAGAAAAAAGATAAGCTTTTGCAGGAAATTGCCGAGGCTACCAAAACTTTAATATCTATAAATAATCCTCAAATCGGTTTTAACAGCGCGTTAAGAATTTTAGCAAGAGCGGCTGAGGTTGACAGGGTTTATATTTACAAGCATAATGAAAATGTTGAAACAGGTGAAATATTTTTCGGCATTTTGTACGAATGGAACTCAGGTGTAAGCGAATCGCAGCTGGATAATCCTGCAATGCAAAAAATTTCATACTCAAGATTTAAAAGCTTAAAATTCCTGGAAAATTTCTTGGAAGGTAAAACCCTGAAATACACTTTGGGCCGGTTAAAGCCCAAAGAAAGAGAAGCCTTTATTGATTTAAATATCAAATCTTTAATTCTTGTTCCGATAATGATAGACGGAAACTATTGGGGATTCGTAGGTTTTGACGATTGTCAATCAGAAAGAAACTGGACGCACAACGAAGAATCACTTCTTGTTTCATTTGCGGCCTCGCTTGGTGCCGTAATTAAAAGAAATACAATACTGCAGGAACTGGAAGAGAAAAATGAAGAGCTGGATAAAGCCGTTATCCAGGCACAAGCGGCTGTAAAAGCTAAAAGCGAGTTTCTTGCGCTTATGAGCCACGAAATAAGAACCCCGATGAACGGAGTTATCGGCATGACGGGCTTATTGCTGGATACAGATCTTAACTCTGAGCAAAAAGAATATGTCGAGACAATTCGTTTAAGCGGCGACCAGCTTTTAGTTATTATTAACGACATCCTAGATTTTTCAAAAATCGAATCCGAAAAACTTGACCTGGAAACCCAGCCTTTCGACCTGCGCGATTGTATTGAAGATTCGTTGGATCTGCTTGCTTCGAAAGCCGGTGAAAAAGGACTTGACCTTACATATTTAATTGAAAATAACACTCCTCAAACTATTACCGGCGATGTTACAAGGCTTAGGCAGATACTTACCAACCTATTAAACAACGCCATAAAATTTACCGAAAAAGGCGAAGTATTTATTTCGGTATCTTCTATGAACGTTTTTGAAAATGCTTATGAAATATATTTTGCGGTAAAGGATACCGGAATCGGAATACCGCAGGACAGAATGGATAAATTGTTTAAAGCGTTCAGCCAGGTAGATTCTTCTACTACAAGAACACACGGCGGAACCGGTCTTGGGCTGGTTATCAGTAAACGTCTGGCCGAGTTAATGGGCGGAAGAATGTGGGTAGACAGTACGGTTGGCGAAGGCTCGGTATTTTCTTTTACAATTATGGCCGAAGCCGCACCTTCAAAATCAAAAGTATATCTCAAAGGATCCAACCAGCAGCTTGAAGGCAAAAAGGTTCTGGTTGTTGACGATAATAAAACAAACAGGCGAATACTTAAAGTTCAAACTGAAAGTTGGGGAATGGAAACTTCCTCGGTAGATTCACCGATGACCGCCCTGGATATTATTAACAAGGGTGCCAAATTCGATATTGCTATCCTGGATTTTCAAATGCCGTTAATGGACGGGTTAACGCTTGCTTCAGAGATGAGAAAATTAGACGGTGCTAAAAATATTCCGATTATAATTTTAACATCAATCGGAAAAAGGGATAACCTGGTTGATTATGAGAACCTTAGATTATCCGCCTTTGTAACAAAACCGATAAAGCATATCCAGTTATATGAAACTTTGGTGTCCATAATTAGCGGCTCCAGAAAAGAATTTCCGGTAAAAAAGAAGAACATAAAAATTGAAACCGATATGCATAGAAGATGGCCGTTACGAATTTTGCTGGCCGAAGACAATACCGTTAATCAAAAGGTTGCTCTTAAAATTCTAGAAAAGATGGGATACCGCGCGGATGTTGCCGCCAGCGGTCTGGAAGTGCTTGAGACCATAAAAAAAATAAAGTACGACGTAATACTGATGGATATTTTAATGCCTGAAATGGACGGCTACGAGGCAACCGGGATAATCCGAAAAAATTTCCCAGATAACGAAAGACCGAAAATTATTGCGATGACTGCAAACGCGATGCAAGGCGACCGGGAAAAATGTATTGACGCGGGTATGGATGATTATATAAGCAAACCCGTGAGGGTCGAGGAATTGCAGGATGTTCTTAAAAAATGGGGCGAGGTTATTATCGAACATAAAAACGATGTACTTGCCGCTATTGAAAGAGGTATGATCGAATTTAAAATAGTTAACGAGAGCAATATAGAAATACTTCAGGATATTCAAAGCGACGACGATATCGCTTTCTTTGTGGAATTGCTCGATATATATATAAAAGATTTTCCCCAGGCGATGAGCGGCATTAAAAAATCAATTAATGAAATGAACGCAAAAGAACTCCAGTTTATCACTCACAAACTTAAGGGAAGCAGCCTTACTTTCGGAATTGAAATAATAGCGGACATCTGCAATAAAATTGAAGAGCTGGCTAGAGGAAATAATTTCGGCGATCAAACTTTGGCGCTTGTTGATGAACTGGTAAGCAAGTATGAAATAGTGATAAAAGAATTGGAACATCTGAAAGCAAAATACGATAACCTTTCATACTCATAATATAAATTAACTGTTTGATTCTTGTCTCTTTTATCTGCTTAGAACTAAAAATTGTCTTATTTTTGTCCCGTCGGAAATTTATAATAATTATTACCGGAGCAGTATAATTTGAAAGATAGGGCGCCGCTAAACAGAACAATTACTTTAAATAAAAAAGATATCGGTTTATTAAAAGAGAAACTGGTTAAAATAAACGAACCGGTAAACGTTAAAACTATTACCGATAAAATTATTAACGGCGATATATTCAAAGTTTTGGATTTACTGCCGGATAATTTTATCGATCTTCTTTTTATTGACCCGCCTTATAATATAGATAAAAAATTCAACCTGGCTCACTTCAAAGAAATGAAGCTTCACGATTATGAAAGCTGGATTGATTCATGGCTAGGTAAGCTGGTTAGAATGCTGAAGCCAGACGCTTCAATTTATATTTGCGGCGATTGGAATTCTTCATCGGCAATATTTAACGCCGCAATAAAACACTTCAATATCAGAAACCGAATAACCTGGGAAAGGGAAAAGGGAAGAGGCGCCAAAACCAACTGGAAAAATTGCGCCGAAGATATTTGGTACTGTACAAAGTCAGATAAATTTACTTTTAACGTTGATGATGTAAAAGTTAAAAGAAGAGTGCTTGCACCTTATAAAACTGAAAGCGGTAAACCGAAAGATTGGATTACCGACGGCGACGAAAATTTTAGGGTAACTCATCCTTCAAACATATGGACTGATATTACTATCCCTTTCTGGTCTATGCCGGAAAATACCGATCATCCTACGCAAAAGCCCGAAAAACTTCTTGCTAAAATTATTTTGGCTAGTTCTAACCCGGGTGATTTTGTATTCGACCCGTTTTTAGGTTCGGGCACTACCGCCGTTGCGGCTAAAAAATTAGGGCGAAAATATTCGGGTATTGAGATTGATGAATTGTTTTGCTGCCTTGCTCAAAAAAGATTGGACGCCGCAGAAACTGATAAGTCAATTCAAGGTTACCATGACGGCGTTTTCTGGGAACGGAATTCTTTAAGAGAACAGAAAAAAATTTAGGCGGCGTTAAAAGATTTATTCTAATCTTTTCCATTTAGCTTGATATATACCTGAAAAATTTCAATCTTTGCATCCCACATTAAAAGCGGTAATAAGTTTTGGGCACCGGTTGACAGGATAATGCCTAACTCCGTCAGGTCCGGAAGGAAGCAGCGGCAAGCAGAACTCCTGGGTGATCGGTTGCCCTTTTTATTTAAATACGCCCGTAGGAATCAAAAATTCCAGCGTTCCTTTTGAGAGATGAGCTTTATTACCGAATGAGATTTTTGCAATTGCGCCTTTCTTAAATTCCACGTAAGCACCTTCGGAAGAGATCAAGTTTGAAACATGTTCACCGAAGTCGGGCTGATGGCCTACGAAAGCAATCTCCTCGCCGTCTAACGCGTTGGCAATTTCCACCAGGTCTTCTGTTCTGCTGCCGGGTGCAAGTTTTTTATCTATGATAATTTCTCTGTTATAATTAAAAACCTCGCCGAGTATCT
>DAIERC010000356.1 GCA_027347125.1 Ignavibacteriales bacterium | reverse complement strand
CTCGGCTCCCGCTCAAATTCCTGTTCGAGATTACTGTAAGCTTTTCCTATTTTATTTAAAGCCCCAACCCTGTTAAGCGGAAGACGCACAATGCGCGATTGCTCTGCCAGAGCTTGTAAAATCGATTGCCTTATCCACCAAACGGCATAAGAAATAAACTTAAATCCGCGTGTTTCATCAAAACGTTTCGCGGCTTTTATTAACCCCAGGTTTCCTTCGTTAATCAAATCACCCAGCGATAAGCCTTGGTTCTGGTATTGCTTCGCTACGCTCACAACAAACCTTAAATTTGCTTTCGTTAATGTTTCCAAAGCAACCTGATCTCCTCTTCTTATCTTTATGGCAAGATCAATTTCCTGTTCCGAAGTAAGAAGATCAACTTTTCCTATTTCCTGTAAATATTTGTCGAGAGACTGGCTTTCACGGTTCGTGTACTGCTTGGTAATTCTCACTGGTACACCTCGTTTTATATTAGGATCTTATCAATATAAATAGTTTACCGAATAAAAAACCACAAGCTAACAATAAATCAATTTGTTCCTGTAAATCAGGAGTTCTTGTTTCTTCTTAACTTAGAACCCAATAGAAATAAAAAGAGTAAAGAACTGTTGCGCAAAATAAAGTATTTTGTATTAAAAAAAAAGGACGCTTCATTAATCCCTGGTAAATAATCTGATAATTTTTTAGCCGGACTTGCTTAGTTAGAAATAAGAAAAAGCAAGTCAGAAAAGATGATTCGGTAGTAGATAACCGGAATATATTTTTACTGAGACGTCATCTTTCGGAAGGATACCGTCTCTTCGTTATTCATTTAAAAAGCTTTTACCGTTCAGGTTATTTTTCACATCAAAAAAGTCGGCAACGGTTTTGGCTACGTCTGCAAATGTTGCTCTTATACCCAGGTTTTTCCCGGGTTTATTCTTTCTGTAAAAAAGCAGCGGAACGTATTCGCGGCTGTGGTCGGTGCTTGGCGTGGTAGGGTCATTGCCATGATCGGCAGTAATAATTAAACAATCGTTTTCATCAAGACGCAAAATAAAATCGCCGATAAAATCGTCAAACTGTTTTAACGCGCCAGCAAAACCTTCGGGATCATTTCTGTGTCCGTAGTAAACATCAAAGTCAACCAGGTTTGCATATACCAGGCTCCCGCTTGTTTTGGCTGAGTATTCGGATAACTTATCGCATCCTTCCAAGTTGGATTTTGTTTTCTCTCTTATCTTTATTCCTCTGTAATTATACAGGTCGTTTATTTTTCCAATTGCAACGGTTGTAATTCCGGCGTTATTTAAAACATCAAGTATCGTGTTACCCGGCGGATCGAGCGAAAAATCTTTTCTGTTAGTTGTTCTTTTATAATTGCCGGAAGCTCCTAAAAACGGGCGCGCAATTACCCTGCCTAATATTAAAGGCGGTGTTAAAACTTTTTCTCTAGTTATCCGGCAAATTTCGTAAAGCCTTTCAAGAGGAATAATTTCTTCGTGCGCAGCAATCTGAAAAACCGAATCGGCGGAGGTGTAAACAATCGGATAGCCGGTTCTTACATGCTCATCGCCAAGTTCTTTTATAATCTCGGTGCCGGATGCGGCCTTATTCCCAAGAACTCCTTCGCATCCGGTAAGAGAAATAAATTTCTCAATTAATTCAGCCGGAAAACCGGACGGGAAATAAGAAAAATCGGTTGTTACTTCTAGGCCGCCAATTTCCCAATGACCGGTTGTAGAATCTTTTCCGTTTGAGATTTCATTCATCTTACCAAAAGATGACAGCGGTTTTACGGAAGGCTTAAGGCCGCTTATGTTTTCTATGTTACCTAGCCCAAGTCTTTCAAGGTTCGGAAGATTCAACCCGCCCAATGCATCAGCCATATTTACAAGCGTATTACTTCCTTCATCTCCGTATTTTGACGCGTCGGATAATTCACCAATTCCAACGCCGTCTAATATTATTATAAAACAATTCTTCATGCATTTACTCAGCTATATTATTTTCTGGACTAATTTAAATTTTCCCATAGGTTCTGAAACTAAAATTACCAATTCATTCTTAATTTTATCGCCGGCACAATAATATCGGACATTTTATTTGCGCCATAAATATTAGGATGCATATCGCAACCCCAATCTTTCGAGTCCATAATATTTCTTGGGATTTCGATAAAGAAAACGTCTTTATTTCTTTCTTCTTTGAGCTGTTGTTTTTCTACTACTTCACGGATATAACCGGTGCATGGCTCCCCTATCATTGGTCCGCTTACACAAAAAATTGTTACATCCTGATAGAGTAAGCGCACCCTGTTTATAAGATTATTATATCCTGCCATAAACACATCTTTATCCGGAAAAGGTTCCGTAGAAAAATCGTTTGTACCTAAATTTATAACAACCGCCTGGGGAATCCATTTATTAAAATTCCACTTTAAAGTTGAATCGTAGCAGCATGTACGATCATAAAGAGAGGGCATGGGATCCGGAGAGGTTATGTTTTTATCTCCGTAATTGCGAACCACACCTTTACCCGAATATGAAACCAGATGGTAATCTGCATGCAACTCACGCGAGACCATTGCAGCGTAAGACATTCCAGCGTCTTCCGTTTGAGGACTGAAATGACATCCAGAAGAAT
>DAIERC010000352.1 GCA_027347125.1 Ignavibacteriales bacterium | reverse complement strand
TCTTCAATGAAGAACGAAGATGAAGTATTACCTTATGTTGATATGAGCCGGGTTTATGTGAGCGATTCGATGGAAAGAATTAATCTCTATGGCAAACATGCAATTGCGGCCTTCGCGGAAGGCGACGAACAAAAAATGCTGTTGCTCGGATTAAAACGTTATACAAAGTTTGATACCGTGAACACAACAAAACTTAGAAGAAATATTGCAACAAGATTAATTGAAGCGAATAAATATTGTTTCTAAGTAAACTGTAGCAGCACGCAAACTACACGGAGAATAATATTGACGGCAGATAATATCTTAAACTCGGTGCTCTGCTAATTTTTTATAAAAGGAATAATAATGCCTGAAAAATTTTATGCTCAGCCAATGTTAAAAGAAGGCTCGCTTAACGGAAAAGTAATTCTAATTACCGGCGGCGGAACAGGGCTTGGTAAAGCGATGGGAAAATATTTTGCGCAGCTCGGCGCCGACCTAATAATTGCAAGCCGGAAGCAAGATGTGCTTGTTAAAACTGCAAAAGAAATTGAAGAAGAATCCGGGAGAACTATTCTGCCTGTTCAATGCGACGTAACAAATTACGAACAAGTAGAAAATTTATTGAAGACGGCGATAGAAAAATTCGGTAAAGTTG
This sequence comes from Ignavibacteriales bacterium, assembly GCA_027347125.1. Taxonomy (GTDB): domain Bacteria; phylum Bacteroidota; class Ignavibacteria; order Ignavibacteriales; family Ignavibacteriaceae; genus FEN-1297. The sequence goes on along the minus strand of DAIERC010000352.1, from coordinate 1,690 downwards.
ATTCTCTTGTTAACAACGCTGCCGGTAATTTTATTAGTCCAACAGAAAGGCTTTCTAACAGAGCTTTTGATATAATAGTTAACATAGTTCTTAAGGGAACTTACAATTGCACTTTGGCTTTTGGCAAATACTGGATAGAAAAAAAACAACCGGCTTCGGTTTTAAATATTGTTACAACGTATGCATGGACAGGCTCAGCGTATGTTGTGCCTTCCGCCGTTGCCAAAGCCGGTGTTCTTGCACTTACAAGATCGCTTGCTGTTGAATGGGCTAAATATAATCTCCGTTTTAACGCAATCGCTCCTGGATTATTTCCTACAAAAGGCGCCTGGGAAAGATTGCTTCCGGGTAACATCGCGGATAAATTTAATCCGGTAAAAAAAATTCCGGTAGGAAGAGTAGGAGAACATCAGGAGCTTGCAAACCTTGCCGCATATCTTGTTTCCGATTTTTCATCTTTCGTTAACGGCGAGGTAATAACAATTGACGGAGGGGAATGGCTAAAAGGCGCTGGACAATTTAATATGCTTGATGAGGTGCCTCAAGCAATGTGGGATGAAATTGAAAAAGCAGTTAGAAATGTAAAAGGAAGTTGAGCTACTGTGAAACCTACCAAGAGTAAAAAACAATTCAAACATACATACGATTTAATCGTAAAGTTTAATGAAGTGGACATGCTTCATATTGTTAACAATGCTGTTTACTTCAATTATTTTGAACAAGCCAGAATAAAGTACGCGAAGGATCTGGGCGTGCTTCCCAAAGAGGGAATAACTTTTAACGGCACTGCGTTTTATATGGCGCGGAACGAAATTGATTATTTAAAGGTTGCTTTATTCGAAGACAAGTTGCGTATATATACCCGTGTTTCTTATATTAAGCATAGCAGTTTCGGATTTGAACATATAATTCAGAACGTGAAAACAAAAAAGATAATTGCCGAGGGTTCCGGAGTGCTTGTGCATGTTAATCCATTAACCAAAAAGACAGTGCCGCTTTCGGAAAATTTTGTTAAAGCCGTCCTGAAATATGAAAAGGATGTTCAAATAAGTCGCGAGTAAAGTTTAACCATTAAGCGGGGAGTTAAAATGCGAAAAATTGTTTTTGATATCGAGACATGTGCTTACCCTTTCGAATCTCTTGCGGAAAGCCAGCAGGAATACCTCCTTCGATTTGCTGAAAAAGAAAAGCACGAAGATATTCGCAGCGAAAAAATAGACGAAGCGATTAGGTATTTAAGCCTTTATCCTTTTACCGCTAAAGTAATATCAATAGGAATATTCGATGTGGAAAAGGAAAAATCGTTTGTTTATTATGAAAGCGATTCGGAGGAAGAATGGCACGCTGAAGACAAGGCGATTAACTATAAAGGTTTGAGCGAGTCTGAGATGTTAAAATCTTTCTGGCGCATAGCTGAAGTAACCGACCAGACAATTAGTTTTAACGGCAGGGGCTTTGACATCCCGTTTCTTATGCTTCGATCTGCAATTCATAAAATTAAACCTTCTAAAAATTTTGTAGCCAATCGTTACGATACTTCTTCTCATATCGATTTGCTAGAACAGTTTACGTTTTTCGGACTGATAAGAAAATTCAATCTTGATTTTTACTGCCATGCGTTTGGTATCGAGTCGCCTAAATCAAAAGGTATTTCCGGCATGGAAGTGAAAAATTTATACGAAGCCGGAAG
>DAIERC010000335.1 GCA_027347125.1 Ignavibacteriales bacterium | reverse complement strand
CTTGCTACACATAAAAAAATCAGGTTGAGAAAAATATTATTTGAAGACGGGTTATACCTTCTTTACAAAGAGCATAAAAGTAACGAACAAATTGAAAAGTTTTATTTAACAAAAGACAAAATAAAATCCGAAGATACCGATCATTATTTTTTCGATTTCCCTTTCAAAGCCGAACAGATTGAAGGAGTATCGATTTAAGCATACCGGGCTTCATAAAATTTATCATAATACCCGGTTGTTCGAAACGAGAACTGAAATGGTGATATGCGAAAATATACCGGCTTATTTCTTAACACAGATCAAATATCTTATTCAATCCCTGTAAGTTGCTGACTAATCCGCCAAAACTTTTTTCTTAATTCAATGTTATGTGAAACCGGCGACGATGACATTTCTTTCTTCTTAATAAAATACTTTCCGGTTATGTTTTTAAGATCGTCAGACAAAGCCATGTACACAGATGTTTCCGCACCCGCCTCAACACTATCACCGCCGATGCTAAACCCGGTATGAAGAAGCTTGGTGTTTATTACTCCCGGGTGAATAGCATTTACCGTTATGGCGCTGTCTTTAAGAATTTCGGCAAGTTCGTAAGTAAAAAAGATATTGCCCAATTTTGAAAGCGCATATGCATCGTAACCGTCAAATCTTTTTTCGCTTTGTAAATTATCAAAATCTACGGCCGCTCGCTGATGAGATACTGAACTGACATTTATTATCCTTGAGGGCGCACCGTTTTTTAGCAGGCTCAAAAGCAAATAGGTTAATAAGAACGGGGCAATATGATTAACAGCGAAAGTCATTTCCAAACCGTCTTCGGTTGTTTGCCGGTTTTTCATGAAAACACCGGCATTGTTTATTAAAACATCCAGGCGATCGTATTTACCGGATATTTCTTTCGCGAGTTTATGTATCTGGTATTGAGACGACAGGTCGGCAACGAAAAGGTTAACATTTTCATTTTTTGTTTTCGAAATTATTTCTCTCCTAACGGCTTCGCCGCGCGCTTTATCCCTTCCGTGCAGAAGCACGGTTAGGCCGGCTTTGGCTATTTCCAAAGCTGTTTGCTTTCCTATTCCGTCGGTCGAGCCTGTTATAAGAACTATCTTATTTTCCATAATCCCAGAATATTTTACCCGGAGTTTTCATAACACCGGCATAATTTTTTAAAGTAAATTTTAGAAACCGGGAGCTTAAATATTTATCGTCAGCCGCTCCCGGAATTATAATATTTTTTATCAAACTTTTACACAATAAAGGAATTTGCTTTTATTCAGCCGTGTGCCATTTGTTTTTAACCAGCGCTTTAATTATTTCTTCACCTCTGTGGCCGAAGATAGGATGATTTACAAGAGATAATTTATCGGCCATTTTTACAGCTACTTTGGCTGTCGGTTGCTTTGTCCTTGCGGATTCTTTCAGCATATCCAGACTGGTTTTATATATAGAATATTTCCAATTTTTATCAAGATGCATCTCAATAAAAGGATCGTTGTCTATATACCCGTATTGTTCATTGGCGCATGTAACAATTCCCATTCGGTTTGTTAAGAAATCGGGAATATACAAAATACCTTTTTTATGCAACGCTTTACTGTCCCTGTCCGGGTCTTCCAATTGATTATTGGCGGCGCCGCAAATAATTTTGGCTTTTATTTTTGAAATAGTATCCGTGTTTATTATTGCCCCGGTCGCACACGGTGAAATAATATCGCACTCTTTCTCAAATACGGATGTATCGGTCTTGCTTACAACATAAGCTTCCAATTTTTTACTTCCGAATTGTTTTTTCAGGAGCTCAATATTTTCAGGGAATATATCACATACAATTATCTTTTTTACTTTCTTTTCAAAAAGAAACTTTACAAGCGGCCTGCCTACGTTACCAGCACCTTGAATTGCGATTGTCTTTCCCTCAAGACCGCTGTTATAAAGAAATTTAACCGCAGCTTCCATACCGGCTACAACACCTCTGGCGGTAGGCACCGAAGGATTACCGCTGCCGCCGAGTTTTTCCGGTATGCATGTTGTAAATCTTGTAGTCGAAAAAATATTCGCCATATCGTTAACATTTGTTCCCACGTCTTCAGCGGTAACATAACATCCTTTTAAAGATGACATGAACTTGCCGTACTCTTTGTAAAGCGACTCTCTTATTTTCGCGTCCTTTTTTGAATGAGCGGGATTATGCGCCATTACACCTTTTCCTCCGCCCCACCACAAACCTGCCAGCGCGTTTTTATGGGTCATTCCTTTTGCCAAACGAAGTCCGTCGCGTATATAATCTTCCATAGTTTCATAGCTCCAGTAACGCACACCCCCGGCAGCCTGTCCCCTGTTGGTACGATGAATAAAAGCTCCTTGCAACGTATTGTATTTTTCAGACACCCGGAAAAACAAACCTTCATGAGAATTAAAATCACGTTTATCGGCATTCAAAAAATCAGCTAAAGGTTTTAATTCTTTATGCGAGCTGATAACTTTTTTATTTTTCTTATCATACACCAAATAAAATTTCCGGATTTTTTTATCGTTAAGATATTTTACAAACTCTTGTGGAGTAATTGCAAGCAATCTGTTTGACTGAGGCATTGTGGTGGCTCCATATTTTGTTTTTGTCATTACAAATTTATCATAATCATTAATAGGATGGAAATTATAACCCTTCTTTAACAATTATTTTTTTGATTTGCAATAAACAATATTAAAAACGTATTGCGTAAATTTGGTAAAATAAAATTATAAAATTATAAACTTATGAAAAAAGACGACCTGCTGCATCTGATGAAAAAGCTTCCTACGGTACCCGGTATTTTACGGAAGGACGAATATTTTAACTCAGCGGTATTCATTCCTTTAGTTCACATTAACGATGAATTTTACTTCCTGTTTGAAAAGAGAGCCGCAAACATAAGGCAGGGCGGCGAAGTATGTTTTCCCGGCGGCGAGTTTGATGACGGCATTGATAATTCTTTTGAAGAAACAGCTATAAGAGAAACAGTAGAAGAACTCGGCATTGATAAAACAAAAATAAGAGTGGAAGGCATTCTCGATACTTTAATCGGGCCGATGGGTGTAACTGTAGATTCTTTTATCGGCACTTTAGATATCCAGTCTCTTGCGGAAATTTCATTCGACCGGAACGAGGTTGAGAAGGTTTTTATGATACCCGTTTCTTTCTTTGAGAACAACGAGCCGGAAAAATATTATGTAACGCTTGAAGTGCATCCTACCGAGATTGATAAAAAAGGCGTTAAGGTAGAAACGCTGCCCGTAAAAGAATTACAACTTCCAGAAAGATATTCCAGGCCCTGGGGAGGAAGAAAAAACAGGATACTTGTTTATAAAACAGAGGAAGGAGTAATCTGGGGAATAACCGCCGAGCTTGTCTTCGAAGTGATAAAGAAATTGAAGTTAAAAGATTTGTGATTGCTCATAGAGATGTTGAACGCCGGTGTTTTAGCCACGGTGTTAATAAGATAAACTATTTAAGCTTCTTCCTAATTACCAGTTCAATTTGATGCACTCTTTCCTTTGCAAGCGGATGGGTGGAAAAATAATTAAAATACCCGGAGCTTGAAGGTTCATTTGCGCCTAATCTTTGCAGCACCGTAATTGATGCTTGAGGATTAAAGCCCGCGGCATACATTAAAGTTGCACCGAAAGAATCGGCTTCAAGTTCCTGCTCTCTTGAATAACTATTTTGCATCAGGCTATTTATCGCTCTAACCGCAACATTGCCTAGCAGTCCGCTTGGCCGGCTCACCATCGAGATAAAATTCAAAGAAGAATTTGCAATTGTTCTGTTAAAGATATGCCATTTTACACCGTGCCCCATTTCATGCCCGAGAATGAAAGCCAGTTCATCTTCATTATAGTTACATAATTTTAAAATTGAACTTGTCGTAAAAATAAATCCGCCGGGTAATGCAAACGCATTAACGTCCGAAGAAACAATCGAGTTAAAATTAAATTTTCTGTATTTGTTTGTCAGTCTTTCCGTCAACCGTAAGCCGATAGAATTAATCAGCTCTTTAATTTGGGGATCAGCTTCAATTTGGTTTTGTTGGGTTAAACTAGATGATATTTCTTTCCCTACGTAATACTCGGCTTGTATTGCTTCTTCTTCACTGCCAAGCACCGATTTATAAAGCCATTTGCCACGTCTTAGGCTTTGCCCGGCCTTCTTACCTAATAATTTGAATATCTCTTCCATAAATCAACTATTCGTTTTTATCTGATAATAACACTTAAAACCTATATAATATTCTCCGGCAATGCTCTGCTTTGCGTCAATAAAATATTGCCAGCCATAATGTTTCCGTGCCAGGGATGGTCCATTGCACCTTATGTTTTTTATGCGAAGGAATATTTAAATAATCGCCTTCAACCAAATTAACAATTTCATTTCCGGTTTCGAATAATAATTCGGCTTTACCTTTTAATACTATAATCCACTCATTCTCTTTCTGGTCGTACCAAAAATTATCCGGTGAAGATTGCCCGTTTGAAATTATTCTTTCGATTCTTATTATATCGGTGTTTAATAATATTTCGGTAACTTCATCGGAAAGATTGCCGGGAATATCTTTATATATATTATCCATGCGCTAATAAATTATTATACTGCGGATTAATCTATTTTGTATTTCCATTCGCCCTGTCTTTTCAATCTTTTATCCAGCCCGAATTTTTTAAACAGATCAACCATTTCTTTTTCGTTTTTCTTTGTGTAATATATATTTATATCGTTTGATAAACCGGTAACCATAATGCTTACAACGGCGGCGGCTTCGGAAAGATATTTCTTATTCACTTTATCAAACGAATCACCTCGATCGTGATAAAATTTATACATATTTTCATCCAGGTGATCCTGAAGCGTGAAGGTAGGAATACCCTCAAACATAAACGGCATATGGTCGCT
>DAIERC010000314.1 GCA_027347125.1 Ignavibacteriales bacterium | reverse complement strand
CCTGACCCTTTCATGTATGGGCATTTTGTAAAAATTATTTTGCAGGATGCCCATTTTTTATCTATCCTAACTCATCATGTGATTAATTAACCACAATAAAATTTTTATTAAAAAATATCTTGACAAGTGAACGTCTGCGCACTATGTTTGTAGTAAACAAATGGGCACTATAATGAAAACGCAATTGACCGAAAGACAGGAAGAAATTCTAAACTTCATACAGCAGTTTAGAGAAGAAAGTGGCTATCCGCCTACTCTTAGAGAAATAGGGAAGAAATTCGGAATATCATCAACATTTGGGGTAAAGCGGCATTTAGATGCTCTCCAAAAAAAAGGTTACTTAGATATTGAAAGCAATGCAAGCCGCGGCATTTCGTTTCTAAAAAAAAAACCAATAGTTGAACCGGCAAATAGAACCGTTTTGGAATTCCCACCGGAATTCCGGAAAGTGCCGATAGTAGGCCGGGTTGCTGCCGGAAGCCCGATACTTGCGGTAGAAAATATTGAAGGAAGCATAGTAATTGATTCTTCATTTTTAAAAAAATCGGAAGATTGTTTTGCTTTGCGAGTTAAAGGTGACAGTATGATTAATGCAGGAATTTTTGAGGGCGATCTTGTTATAATTCATCCGCAAAAGAATGCATTTAACGGTGATATTGTTGTTGCGCTACTGGATGATGAAGCAACAGTAAAAAGGTTTGAGCTAAAAAATAATAAATTAAATCTTATACCTGAAAATAATAATTACAAGCCGATTGAAGTTACCGACGATAAGGAATTTTCGCTGGTCGGAAAAGTAGTTGGCGTCGTTAGATGGTTAAACTAAACCCGGAGCAAATATGAAATCGGAAATTTTTTCAATGGCAATAAACAACCGTAATAAAGTAAAATTTTTATACGGGATGAATGAAGTTCTTTTAGAGCCGTATTATATAACCAGGGAAAGAAACGGCCGTAAAGTTATTTACGGAAGAATGTGCAATACTAGCGAGATTAAAAAATTTGAGTATAATAAAATCGTCAACATAAAAGTATTTAATAACATTAAATTCTCACCAATTATTCCAATCCTGTCCAGAGCGGTGTAAATTTAGGAGGATGTCATGTTAGACCTAGCTAAAAGGAAGACCATAGATTTACTTATTGAACAGTTTTGGAAACAAGGTTATTTAACAATAAGCCGCCGTTTCGGAACATATCTTCCGGAGCCGGCAAAAGTTGGAAACTTTGTGGTGGATATAATTGCAAAACACAAAAAAAATTATGCCATCGGCATTACGCTTACCGGGGACGATTTTAAAGATTCCCAAATACTTGAAAAAATTATTTACCTGGCAACACGCCAAACAAAATTTTCGGGAAAAATGGTTTTACTGTATATTGGCGTTTATACCATGTATTATAAGAACGCAAAAGTCTTAGTTGAATCTATTGAACCTGGAATAAGAAAAAACATCAGACTAGTTCAAATAAGCGAAAGGTCTTCTATCCAGATCAGAAAATCCGGCGATAGAAGAAACGCTTTGTTTTCCTGATTTGCAAAAAGGAGCGGTAAATTTATAATTACCGCTCCATAAATAATTCACTTTCATTACCTTCTTTTTTACCTTTTATTGCAGCCTCCATATAGTTAATTTTTTTTACTAAATTTAAAATAAAGTCGGTAAATAACGCCGTAATCAGTTATTTAACCGATTACCTTGACATTAAACAGTCTTAGGGTTAATTTTACACGCTTTATCATTTTTGAGGACGAATTTTGGGTAAAACTCATTCCTTATCCGATGCCAAGCTGCAGGAAGAACTAAAATCATCTGGTCAAATACCCGCTCATATTGCTATTATAATGGATGGAAACGGCAGATGGGCTCGTAAAAGAGGATTACCCAGAGTTGCAGGGCATAAGCGGGGAGTAGACACTGTAAAGGAAATTGTTGAAACGTGCGCCCAAATTGGTGTTCAATATTTAACCTTATATACCTTCTCTACCGAAAATTGGTTTAGACCGCGCGAGGAAGTTTCTACTTTAATGCGATTATTGGTAAACAGCCTTCAAAACAGATGTAAAGAACTTATGGACAACGATGTGCGTCTAACCGCTATCGGAAATGTTGAGACTATGCCAAAGGAAGTGCAAAAAGAACTTTACGAAGCATTTGAAAAGACGAAAAACAACAAGAGGATGATACTTAATTTGGCACTTAGCTACAGCGGAAGATGGGAACTTGTAGAAGCCGTTAAAGAAATTGCTAAGTTGGCTGCAGATCGGAAAATAAACCCGAACGAAATTAATGAACAAAGTATCTCAAATCATTTAACTACTAAAGATATACCGGATCCTGATCTTTTAATTAGAACAAGTGGCGAGTTTAGAGTAAGTAATTTCCTTTTATGGCAGATAGCTTACACTGAATTTTATATATCAGATGTTTATTGGCCTGATTTTAAACGAAAGCATTTGTACGAAGCAATTAAAAGTTATCAAACGAGAGAACGGAGATTCGGCAGAGTGAGCGAACAACTAATAAAGAATGACAAAGGCTTAAAGAATGTCCCAAACCTTCCTAAAGAAACTGTTTAAATATTTATTTACCATAGTAATATTATTTTCCTCATTTGCCGCAGCCCAAACAACTGTAACAAGTTATAAAATTTTAGGCATCTCGGTAGAAGGAAATAAAACTGCCGATGCCGCTACAATTATAGGCAACAGCGGACTTAAAGTAGGCGATGAAATTCAAATGCCCGGCGATCAAACAATGAATGCCATAAAACAATTATGGTCACTCGGCCTTTTTTCAGATGTTGAAATATTAATTGATAAACAAGTCGGCGACGGCGTTTTTCTTTTGATAAAAGTTCAGGAATATCCGCGGTTTGAAAAACTGGTTATTAAGGGCAACGATGAATTAAGCACCAGTAAAATTGAAGAGAAAATCAGCCTTCAACGCGGCCAAATTCTAAAGCCTTCCGAAGAAGCACACATAAAAGAAAACATCCTTTCGCAGTACGAAAAAGACGGTTACCTTAATGCCGAAGTTAACATGGAGCATTTTGTTTATTATACCGCCGATACTACATCCAACGGCGAAATAAATGTTATATGGAGAAATGAAAAAAATCTGGCGGATGAATATACCGTTAATTACAATAAAGACGAGAGTTCGTTAAACCTTATTCCCAAGATTCACTCACGCATCCTCTTGATGATTAAAATAAAGGAAAATCAAAAAGTAGTTGTTAGGAAAATCGAATTTACCGGGAACAAGGCTTTTACCGGCAGCAAACTTCGCAGCCAGATGGACAATATTGAAGAAGCACACTGGTGGAAATTTTGGAGCAGCGCAGAGTTTGATCCGAAAAAATTTGATGAGGATAAAAAAGCAATAATCGATTTTTACAAAAAGAACGGTTATAGAGACGCACAAATACTTTCGGATTCATTGCTTTATTCTAGTAATAAAAAAGATCTTACAATTTTAATTGATGTATATGAAGGTCCGCAGTATTACATCCGCAACATTACCTGGGAAGGTAATACGGTTTTCCCTGTAAAAGTTTTGGATGAAAGGCTCGATTT